>CAYJPS010000212.1:0-2914 GCA_964372135.1 uncultured Treponemataceae bacterium
CATTCTTGAGGTGAGTACAAAAAATGGGCTTCCTCTCATTATGAAGCCCCAGCAAGCCGACATTCTTTACCTAAGGGATGGGGAGAGTCGTTTTGAAAAAGCGCATGTGAAAGGTAATGGTTTACTAGGATATAATATTCCGGAAGATGAATTTATAAACCTCCATAATTTTATGGGTACGTTTAATGATGATAGTGTACAAGGGGATTTTTTCCTACATCGTAAAGAGCAGCTTGACTGGTCCGGAAACTTAACCTTTGACCATATCAGTCTTGATTCATATATTTTTGGTGATGAAGAAGCTATAAGCTCCAAAGAAAAAAACTCTCCGGTGGAGAGACCTTCTGCATTTCCCACGGATGATTTATTGGAACACTCCATTAATATGCAAGTTAATGCAAAGAAAGCAACTATATTAAACGTACTAATTCAAGATTTCACGTCTTTATTACGTTTAAATAAAGGCGCTATGACCCTTGAAAAAACCGGTGCAAATATAAAAGAAGGAGGGTCGCTTCAAGCCTTTTTAGAAGCAAAGTTATTTGCGAAAACCCCAACCCAAGACGGTTATATTCAAACTAAATTTAAATTTCAGTTGAAAAATGCAAATATGCTTGCCATCAGTATTATGCGTGGGCATGAAACCTTGCTGGCGGGCAACGGTCTTATACAGCTTTTTGGCGAAGGAATTTATCGCGATACCTCAGAAATACTTAAAAAACTTAATGGCACGTTTAAAGTCGATATCAAAGATGGTTATATTGAAAGCCCCAAAGCTTTGGAAGCAAATAAAGGTACAAATCCGGACTCGCATAAAGCGCCAAACCGTATAAAACCGAACCGCTCTGCTAAAACTTATGATAAAACACTTTTTAGTTCTATGACCGCTTCGGGTGATATTAAAGATGGCGTGTTGCATACCCCTAATTTTACTCTTACAGGCGATGGTTTAAGTATGAAAGGGGTTGCCTACATCAATTTACCTACAGAAGAAATCCAAGCAAACGCGCTGGCTCTTGTTTTAGGTATTCCGGAAATTCCCATTGAGATAAGAGGAACCATAAAAGAGCCCGTTACTAACGTAAAAATGCTTAATGCCGTAACCGGAACTCTCGGAAATATTACGAGTGGATTTTTCCAAACGTTAGGAGGGATACTCTCAAGTCCTATCCATATTTTGGCGCCTGAAAGAACCATCGTTTTGGATTAGAATATTTTTAGTTTGCTAGTTCTTGGGAGGGGAAAATTTTTTACAAAAAATTTTCCCCCAAAAAACTCAAAAGAATACTATTGCTTTTGTACTCGGTAACGCAAAGAAACAGTTTCTAAAAATCCTGCAATATCTTCACTCACCAGTCTGCTAAACAGTTTAAATTCATGCGAAAGCTCTGTCGCTTTGCTTGAAGCGAAAATCAAGGCGGCTACAGTATTGTTTTCAATTTGTACGGGTAAACAGGCGTAAGCAACAAACTTTGGTATATCTTTACTATTTCCAAAAAGTGGTGTGGTACCGGAATTTTTTCCATCGGCATGTACATGCATATCTTTTTTTAAAACCCAGCCGACAATACCGTTTGATAACGAAAATTCTTTTTCCTTTAAAAGAGCAGGATATTCCCCTTCAACCAAATATTGCCCACTGTTTTCAGACAGAGAAGCAAAAGCCATATATTCAAAGCCTGTGCCGAGAGATAAACATTGTAAGAATTTTTTTAAATATGTAGACCACCCTACATAGTTTTTTTTCAAATCTGCCAACTGTTCAAAGAGTAAGAAATATTTTTCTGCTTCGTTGCAATGTTTTACTTGATCAGAAATTTCAATAATTTGGGGAATAAGTTTTGCATAGTTTGCCAAAAGTTCGCGATTGTTTTCCGTAAAAAATTGTGGTGTTAAGCTATCAAGGCAAAGAGCTCCGTTATCTGCAACAGGGACTCCTACAAACGAGCGGATATTGTCTTCTGTTTCATCAAGATAGTAGCCAAGGTTAGGTAAATCTGTTTCCACTACATGGTAAAGTAAAGGTTCTTTGTTTTTTACAATCCATCCCACCAAGCCTTTTCCTTGACAAATAATACTTTCGGGGTCTACGGATTTACTTTTACAATTATAAGAAATAAGTTGTGCGTCACTATGTTCGGAAGAAATATGAAAATAGGTAACCGCATGCGCCTCAAAAGTTTTAGCGATTACGGCTAAAAACTCATTAAGCAAAGAATTTGCGGATAAACTTGGAGGAGATGGAAAATTATTTACGGGAGCACTTTCTTTGATTGTCATATCTATCCTATTTATTGCAAGTATTTTATATACTCAGTCACACTGTCAGTTTTCAATACAACGTTTCTATATAATAAAGCAATATTTTAAAGCTAAGTTGATTCACATCGAGACAAAGAAAACATTTTTTATTATAAAAGCATACATTAAACGTATGCCCCTGAGCAAAAAAAGCTGACGCATTCAAAATTCAATCGAACCCATTTAGCCTAAATGATTATTTATAGAGTGCGTTTATACTTTATGCGGAACCGGTAAATCTTAGAAGTCGTACTGCATACTGTATTTTTACAAAATTTTTACGAACAAAGCAATAAAATTTTATAAAAAAATAGTTTTATCCATGAGATAGCCTTGTATTTTCTAAAGAAATCTGTATAATAAAAAAAGTTGATTTTTATATGTTTTATGTAAAAACGTAGCAGAAAGTATTATATTGATCCCCCGATTAAATTATGGGTTACTAATTTTATAATACAAATAATTTCAACGTGTTACAATTAAAAACTTGTAGATTTGTCCAGTGTTTACTTGGATAATCAATACTATACAAGTAAGTGGTAATATAAACCATATATCATCGATTGAGGCGTTATGGAGAACTGGAAAGAAGCTTTTTCTCAAAGTAATTGGG
>CAYJPS010000213.1:0-2913 GCA_964372135.1 uncultured Treponemataceae bacterium
CAAAATTTTTATCTACTTAAATCTTCTATAAAATATGCATTTTAGAAAAAGTTGACTTCATATTATTGTAATTTTTATTTTTTTCAACACCTCCACTTACACATAGAAAATCTCTATAAAAAGTCTAAAAAAAACGGCTGAAAATTTCTTTTCAACCGTCTCTCTCCTTACACACTTCTGTTGGCTTCGAATGTATACATAAGAACATTTTATGGCTTCACCCAAACTAAGAGCTCTGTATAATGCAATGAATGGCATTTTCGTTGATTTATGGCAAATGCCATAAAAAACATGCCGATAATTATGCAGAATTCTCAAAATATTTCAGTTCACTATTTCTTTTAGCACAATGAAGTTTCTGTTTAGTTTTTACTAAGTACTCGTTTACCTCTCCGAATAGAGCTCTGTATAATTACAAAACCAGTTATAAATTTTGTAATTTTTACAAAATTCAGACTTTATAACGAAATATAAGCTTTGCAGACAAAGACCAAAAAATCAATTTTTTAACAACAAAAACGTGCCCAAAATCTTACTGATTCTATTCTTGATTTTTGTTCGTGTTTACATTGCAAACACTCCATAAGCCCTCGCAAATGAATGTTGCAGAGGGCTTAGAAAAGATAGTGCTATGATTTATAAATCTCTTCTTTAAGCCATTCAATAATAGGCTCCGTGGGAGAATAAAGACCTTTTAAGCCTTCATGTTCTTCCTTGAATTGTTTTTCTAGATCTTCGGGTAAATCCAACACAAGCAAATCCACTGCCGCTTCAGAATTACGACGCACAAGACGCAAAGTAGGCTTTGCTTCCCAATTGTCAACCACAAAGTAGGTTGCATAGTCGTCTTTTGAACGAACCGGCGGATGTGTTGCATGCCAATTATTATTTCCCCACTCTAAGTAGAGGGTTACGGCATCTTCAGGTCCAAGGTTCCAATCTATAACCAAATCTGACACTTCTTGTAAATTTTTTAATTGATTAGTATCCATATTATTTCCCCTTTACGAGTTTATTCTGTATTTGTTAAAGAAATAATAAACACTATTTTCAAACTTGTCAATAATAATTACTATTAGTGATTTCGGTCACAATTTTTACTTTGAATTATCAAGTGAATGCGTCCATAAATGTATAATAAAATCAAGAGAGCGCAAGCAATATAAGGTAAAAAATCGCTAAGATAAAAAAATACAGTTTTTTCATCATTCAATAATACCATGGCTGAAATGCTTGCGTCTTCAAATAAATTTGTTTGCCCCATAATGCGTCCATAGTCATCCACAAAGGCGCTTATCCCAGTATTGCCGGCTCTTACCAAGAAGCGTTTTTGCTCAACGGCACGCATAAGCGAAAGATGAAAATGTTGGGCAGGTGCGGAAGTTTTATCATACCACGCATCATTACTGATATTAATAAAGAGGCGAGCGCCGTTTTTTACGTCTTCCAACGCCAAATGGGGAAAAATAGCCTCGTAACAGATAAGGCTTGAAAGTGGTTGATCTTCATCATATGCCCTATCACGCAAAGCAAGAAGCTTTTCTCCTTCCCCTTTAGTAAAACCACCCAGGCCTTGCATAAGGTTAGCAAACATATTTTGTAAATACTCAGGTAGAAAATCAAGAGGAGGCGCGTATTCCCCAAGGGGAACCAAATGTCTTTTATCATAAAAGGAAAGAGCTTTATTATTCATAAAGAATAGGCGATTGTAGTAAAGAATATCCTCACCGGAACCGCTTGGATTGTCTTCACGCCCGGGAGCTCCGAACATAAGATTATGCTTTTGCCCAAAATCCCAAAGCATAACAGACAAGGCTTCCCCATAAGGAAAAGAGAAAGGCATGGCGGTTTCGGGAAATAAAAGAATATTAGGTACAGACAAATTATTGAGCACACCTTTTTCTTCTAAAAAAACAAGACTCTCTTCACTCAGTCGCAGATACTTGTTTACAGTTGCGTGTTGAAATTCCTCACTCCACTTCACCGCCTGCGACACGTTTCCTTGAACAGCAGTGAAGAAAACCGCATCACCTGTTGCCCGTATGGAGGAGTTTTCGGAATTTTCATTTTCCGACATATTGGTTTCAATTAAAACGTGCCTTGCTTGCCCAATCAGGGCAGGATTGGCATGATAGGCAAAATATTTATCTCCCCCCCTTATTGCTTGACTATTTTGCTCGTGAAGCATTATTTCTTCGACAACATACGGATTTTTTGTATCCGCACCATATAAAAATGCATCAGAGTCAAAACTCTCTTGCAGGCGATATTTCCCAAAAAGAAAAATTAAAAGTAAAAGCAAAATCCCACCATAAGATAGGAAAAACCTATACGCAAAAGGCATGCCTTGTACATTTTGTCCATGCTGTTTTGACGAGCGAAACATTCCGAGCGATTCTACAAGAAGCACGCTTATGCCTACAAAAACCCCCGAAAGGGCAAAAGATCCCACATAGGCAGCTCCTTGAATATATTCCGTCAGAGGTGCAAAGGCCGAAGAGAGACTTAGCCACGGAAAGCCCGTCAGAACATAGCTTCTAGCAAGTTCCGACAAATACCATAAAAGACCGGTCGTAAGCGCTCTCGTCAAGGGACCGAGGCCTTTGATTTTTTTTAGGACAAAAACCAAAACCCCACCCCAGAGTCCAATATACGCCCCCATAACCAGTGAACAAGGTACGGCAAGCGCCCAAGGAAAATATCCATATGTATGCACCGTTATAGCTATAAAATACATACTCACACTTGCGCCGATAAGCCCACAAAGCCACGCATCTCGAAATGCATGTTTGCTTTCAAGAAAAATAATATAAAGTGCGGCAGGATAAAGCAGCACCATAAAAGGTACATGGAGAACAGGGTTGGCAAAACCAAAAAAGAGGCCTATGGCGCCGAGTAAAATAATCGTGAGCA
>CAYJPS010000214.1:0-221 GCA_964372135.1 uncultured Treponemataceae bacterium
CAAGTGACAGTAAGAGCGCCTTCGGCGAGCTTGCAACTTAGCTACATGAGAGCGGCACATCGCTCGGCCTTGAGATTAGGGCACAGCGTGAAGACATCTTCAACGCCATGCACAGGATATAGGTGATGGCTATGTTAAACAGGGGCGAAATACTGCGCACCATAGACATGATAGACAAGCAAAACTTGGATGTGCGTACTATAACTATGGGCATAAACTTA
>CAYJPS010000214.1:231-2911 GCA_964372135.1 uncultured Treponemataceae bacterium
CGATAGTAAATAAGCGCATTTCGGTCACACCGATATCCTTAGTCGCCGGAGCTTCTGACGCCACTGATTACCTCTGCTTTGCAAAAGCCTTGGACAAGGCTCGCGCCGAGACGGGTGTTAACTTCATCGGCGGTTACTCCGCTTTGGTGCAAAAGGGCATGACCGCTTCAGACGAGCGTTTAATACGCTCCTTACCCGAGGTTCTCGCTACGACGGAGCTTGTGTGCTCCTCCGTGAACATAGGCTCGACGAGAGCCGGTATAAACATGGACGCTGTCGCACTCATGGGTAAGGTCGTAAAAGAGACTGCCGAGTTAACCGCTGAGCAAGGCGGCTTCGGCTGTGCCAAGCTCGTCGTTTTTTGCAACGCAGTGGAGGATAACCCCTTTATGGCAGGTGCTTTCCACGGCGTGAGCGAGGCGGATGTCTGCATAAACGTTGGCGTTTCCGGCCCCGGCGTGGTATACCATGCTTTAAAGGACGTGAAGGGTAGGCCTTTCCATGTAGTATCGGAGACCATAAAAAAGACAGCCTTTCAGGTTACACGTATGGGTCAGCTTGTAGCACAGGAGGCGAGTAGGCGCTTGGGTGTTCCCTTCGGCATAGTCGATTTGTCCTTAGCCCCGACACCGGCTGTGGGTGACAGTGTTGCACGTATACTTGAAGAGATGGGTCTTGAGGTCTGCGGCACACACGGCACAACGGCGGCTTTGGCGCTACTAAACGATGCGGTGAAGAAGGGCGGCGTTATGGCGTCTTCTGCCGTGGGCGGTTTATCGGGCGCATTTATACCCGTCAGCGAGGACGAGGGCATGATACAGGCGGCGCTCTCGGGCGTGCTTACGCTCGACAAGCTTGAGGCTATGACTTGTGTGTGCTCTGTGGGTCTTGACATGATAGCCGTGCCCGGCTCAACTACCGCCGAGACTATCTCAGCTATAATAGCGGACGAGGCGGCGATAGGTATGATAAATTCAAAGACGACGGCGGTACGTATAATACCCGTTCCGGGCAAGGACGTAGGTGACTGCGTGGAGTTCGGCGGCCTATTGGGTACAGCTCCTGTTATGGCTGTACACGGTGAGTCGGCGGCTGATTTTATAGCGAGGGGCGGACGCATACCGGCACCCTTGCAGAGTCTTAAAAACTGAGGTGTGGCATGGAAAAGGAAAGAATGGACAGGATATCGGAGCTCACACGTATAGCACGTGAGCGTGAGCTCACGGCGGAAGAGCAGGCGGAGCGAGCAGAGCTTCGTGAGGAGTATCTCAACGAGTGGCGCAGGAGTACAAGTTCCGTATTGGAGAACACCTATCTCGTAGACGAGGATGGCAATAAGAGAAAGCTCGGCACAAAATAGGCGAAGGATTACAGGGGACGATGTGGGCGTCGTCCCCTGCGAGACATAGCGAAAACTGCTTGACTTGCAGATATTTATGTTCTATAATGGACATAGAAAAAGGGCACTGCGACAAGCGGATGACCCAACTAGTTATATTTCTTAGATATTAGCCTAAGAAACCGTCACTTTGCCGAGTGGCGGTTTCTGCGTTTTACTATGATCGTAACCGTATAGGTTCCGATGTGTAGTGTTATACGCATATAGCCTCACCTCCTCTCACGGAGATGTGGTCAACCGCCTGCCGTTTGTGCTGTGCCCTTACCTCTTGCGAGGCATTTATATTTTACATAAATTGTCGAATTTTGTCAAATATTGGCGGTGGTTTCTCCCTGCCCCTACAATGGGTGCGGAAAATCCACCGCACGTACCCAAAAATCGTAACTTCCTCGTAGGGGCAACCTATTGTTTTACATTCCCAAAACCAGAAAAGCCTTGTAAAGCGTTTCGCTTTACAAGGCTTTTTTTATTTTAACTTTATCACACTATAGACCTCGAAGCCCTCACTCTTACCCTTTAGCGAAAGCTCGCCCAAGGGTAGCACCTCCGCTCGCTCGCCCAGCGCATCCAGCACAGCACGACTTACAAGTAGGCTGCCGCCCTCTGCTTTATTTTCAAGGCGTGCCGCTGTATTTACCGTATCACCGATGGCCGTATAGTCCATGCGTGTCTTGGAACCAATGTTGCCGACGATAGCCGGTCCGTAATGCACGCCGATACCAAGTTCAACACGACGACCGTAAACCCTCTCTATCTCGTCACCCAAATCCTTTGCGCCTTCAAGCATATCCATCGCCGCCTTAACCGCCTTGTACTCGCAATCCTCCTGCGCCAAAGGTTCACCACACAGCGCCATGGTGCAATCGCCCACATATTTATCTAAGGTGCCCGTATTTAAAAATACACACTCACTCATGAGCGACATGTACTTATTCAAAATCTCAACAACCAATTCAGGACCCGCCGCTTCACTCATACCCGTAAAGCCACGGATGTCGGCAAAGAGCACCGCCACATCACAAAGTTTTCCGCCGAGTGCCAAGTCCTCAGGATCGCCCTTTAAAAGCTCCTCCACTATTTCAGGTGCCACATAGCGCGAGAACGTCGCAGTTACTCTACGCTTCTCATGATAAGCACGTGCATAGTTCATAATGAGCGACAGAAGATACGCCAATGATAGCGATATCGGTACGTATATGAAGTTGAGTAAGTACCCAAGCTCAGAGAGCAAAAGACACAGACCCACCCACGCCACAAGCGACACTATGTAAAATATAGTTG
>CAYJPS010000215.1:0-2899 GCA_964372135.1 uncultured Treponemataceae bacterium
TGCGCAGTCATCCCCTACCCCCTTTCACTCTTTTACTTATAATACGCTACGCTTTGCAAAAAAACAAGCATAAGCCGCCCTATGCCGTATTTTACAACGCAGGCGGCTCTTTTATTCTTATTATAATCGCTCTATTATGTCCTGCTTCTCAAGTCGTGACTTCGGTAGCTTTGCGTTATAGTCCTCAAGATCCGACTCGCCACCCGACACAAGCATTACAGCCTTTAAACCCCGTGCCGTCAGATTAAACTCCTCGTCCAAGACCGAAAAGTCAAGACCCTCTAAAGCAACGGCATCTAAACCCAAGCACGCAACTCCCAAAAGAAAATTGCCCAAGTTTATGTATACCTGACGCTCCGCCCACTCGGCACCGTCACAAAACACGTCCCTATGCACATTCGCAAACATCATATTCGACTGTATGCCCTCTTGCCGAAATTCCTCCGTCAAATAGCGCCCATCAGCCGTTTCCTTGTCCCACACCTTGTAGATCTGCTCATCACACACCTCGGTATGCGTCGCAAACAATATATTTGCGGACGCATGCAGCACTCGCTCCTTATTCGCTTCAAACATGCCATGTGCACCCTTTGCCATGCGAGCCTTGCCCTCAGCACTCGCCGCTATCACAAAATGCCAAGGCTGTAAATTAACCGAGGACGGCGCATAGCGCAAAATGTCCTCTATAGCACAAATCTCCGCCTCCGCAAGCTCACGATTCGGATTAAATACCTTAGCCGAACGACGTGTTTTCAGTACTTCTACTACGTCCATATTATATCCTCAGCACAAGCTCGCACCGGCAGGTACACTATCGTCCAATATAAGGAGATTCAAGCGCTCCTCACCCTTCTCCTCATGCACAGCAGATATGAGCATGCCGTTACTCTCATGACCCATCATCTTGCGAGGCGGTAAGTTGAGGATAGCTACCACCGTCTTGCCCACAAGAGCCTCGGGCTTATAGTACTTCGCTATGCCTGATAATATCGTCCTATCCGTGCCCGATCCGTCATTGAGAGTGAATTTTAAAAGCCTATCCGACTTCTTCACATTCTCGCAAGCGAGCACCTTGCACACACGCATATCGCATTTCGAGAAATCCTCTATGCCCACATTTTCAAGTACAGGCTTATACTCGGGCGCAGGTGCTTCGTTCAGTGCGTCAAGCTCCTGTAGCTCCTTCTCCATGTCTATACGGGGGAAGAGCGTATCGCCCCTCTTAACCGTGATATCCATCGGCAGTCCGCCCCACTTTACGCTCTCCCACTGCGTCGTGACCGTGCCGCTCTCAAGACCCAACTGTGCAAAAAGCTTCTCCGATGTCTCGGGCATAAATGGACTTAAAAGTATACCGCTCACACGCAGTACCTCGAGCAGATTGTACATGACACTTGCCAACCTGTCCTTCTTGCTCTCGTCCTTGCCCAATATCCAAGGCGTCGTCTCGTCTATATACTTGTTCGCACGTGATATGAGTGCTAATATGCCCTCTAGTGCCGCCTGCGGCTTATATGCGTCCATGAGCTCTGTGTACTTCTCAGTCAGTGCCGACGCCATGCCCAAAATCTCTGAGTCTACAGCCTCTTCCACCCTACCCGTAGGCAAAGTGCCGCCGAAATATTTGTCAACCATCGCTACCGTACGTGATAAGAGGTTGCCCAAGTCATTAGCCAAATCCGAATTTATACGTGATATCAAGAGCTCATTCGAGAAATTGCCGTCCGATCCCAAGGGGAACTCACGCACTAGAAAATAACGCAAAGCGTCCACTCCGTAGCGCTCCGCCAGTACGACAGGGTCAACCACATTGCCCTTAGACTTACTCATCTTTCCGCCGCCAAACAACAGCCATCCGTGCCCATACACCTTCTCGGGGAGCTTCTCACCCGCACTCTTTAGCATAGCAGGCCAAATGATAGAGTGAAAACGCACTATCTCCTTACCGACCATGTGCGTAACCTCGCCGTTCCAGTACTTATCGAAATCATCGTACTTATCGTTCTCATAGCCCAAAGCCGTGCAGTAGTTAAAGAGCGCATCCCCCCACACGTACACCACATGACCCTCGTCAAAGTCCACAGGTACACCCCATGTAAAGCTCGTACGTGACACGCAAAGATCCTCCAAGCCGGGGTCAATGAAATTCTTTATCATCTCATTCACACGGCTGGCAGGCTCCAAAAACGTACCCGAGGAAAGCAGATCACGCAGAAAATCTGCATACTTAGAGAGCTTGAAGAAATAAGCCTCCTCCTCAGCATAGCTGACCTTGCCGTCACAGTCGGGGCATTTGCCCTCCTTTAGCTGAGCATCCGTCCAGAAACTCTCACAGGGCGTGCAGTACATGCCACTGTATTTGTCCTTATATATATCTCCGTTATCATAGAGCTTTTTGAATATGCGCTGTACTGCCGCCTCGTGATAGTCGTCCGTTGTCCTTATAAACCTGTCATTAGATATATTCATCAGCTTCCACAGATCTAATATGCCACCCTCGCCCTCGACTATCTTATCTACAAACTGCTTAGGTGTCACGCCGGCCGCCTTTGCACGCTCCTCTATCTTCTGACCGTGCTCATCCGTGCCGGTTAGGAACATGACATCGTAGCCCAGCATCCTCTTATAACGTGCTATGCTGTCCGTCACCACTGTGCAGTAGGTGTGTCCTATATGCAGCTTATCCGACGGATAGTATATGGGTGTAGTAATATAAAATGTGCCCTTCTCTTTCATCTCTCTCTATCTCCATTCAAATTTAAGTCGTTACAGGTTCTTCGGTACTCGGTGTCTCCGTCACTGTCGGCGCCTCCGTTTCCGTGCCCACTGCATCCGTCGCTGTCGGCGTCTCGCTCTCCGTCGGTGCCTCGCTCTCTGTCGGCTCCGCACTCACATCGGG
>CAYJPS010000216.1:0-2874 GCA_964372135.1 uncultured Treponemataceae bacterium
ACCTGTGTGTTGCGTGATTGGAACAAAAATGCAACCAAAAAATCCTACCCACACTTCTTCTAACATTCACCTCTACGGCATAGGCCATGCAATGGTTGACTACTACGCTATTCTACCAGAAAATGAAGAACTTCCACTTCCTCTAGAACAAGGCAAGGCGACCCACCTCGATGGCGCTGATATGACAAGCCTTTTAGAAACTCTTAAAAATATCACAAAAAATACAACATTTGTAAAAACTGCTGGTGGAACTTGCGCAAACATTTTAAGAAAGTGTAGCTCAAATGGATTTACGGCAGTATTCTCAGGAACGGTTGGAAGCATTGATTTAAGGCGTGATAAGGATTCAGTTTTTTTTCAAGAAGAATGTGCAAGGGCAAAGCTTAATGCACACCTTTCAATAGTTGAGGGAAACACTGGTAGGTGCATTGCAGCCTACACTCACTCATCCCCACTAAAGGCAATTGCTGCAAGTCCAAGCATTGCACGCTCAATTACAAAAGAGCAAGTTTTAGAAAACGAAATTGAAAAAGCAACCTGCGTTGTGCTAGAAGGTATGATTTTTTTTAACGTTGATGTTATAACGCACATTTTAAACCTTTGTAAAAAGCACAGTAAAACAATTGCAATAGATGTTGCATCCACTTTTTGTGCACCTAAAGCAATTCAAGAACTTGCTAGTTTTTCTAAAAATGGAATACTTGATGCAAGCAAGCTTATCCTATTTGCAAATGAGTTTGAAGCAAAAGCCATTCACAGTGATACCAAAACTGAACTCGACCATTTAATAGAAAATGGTGCAATTTTTGCAGAAAAGCTAGGGAGCCAAGGAGCAAACCTTTACACAAAAGATTTCAAAATTGAAGAAACGACAACAAAGGTAAACGCTCTTGACGACACCGGGGCAGGCGACGCTTTTGCCGCAGGCTTTTTAATGTACTACCTTACCCATAATAAAGACGAAGACAGCTTTTTACAAAACTGCCTAAAGAATGGTAACACTGTTGCCAAGACAGTACTGGACGGATTTGGACTTAGGTAAATATAAACTTTGAATGTTTTGATTTTTTAGTATAACAACAAAATTACAGTATACATTAACTTTTCCCTCTTCCATTTTTCCCATAATTTTGTTATACTATTTTAAATTGACAAAAAATATGTTTATGACAAGAAGGATGAACCATATGATAACAGCGACAGGTGCACAAATAATAGTAACATTACTTGAAAAATTGGGAACTAAAGTAGTAGCGGGAATTCCAGGAGGCTCAACACTTCCCCTTTATGATGAATTATATACCAGTAACATTCGCCATGTTTTAATGAGACACGAACAAGCTTGTGGATTTTTTGCACAAGGTATTTCACGCACTACCGATGAAGTTGCCGTTTGTCTTGCAACAAGTGGTCCTGGTGCTATGAACCTTTTAACCGCCATTGCAGATGCAAGGGCAGACTCTATTCCACTTGTTGCCATTACAGGACAAGTAAACTTAAGTTTAATTGGAACAGACGCATTTCAAGAGGCAGACACCTTTGGACTTTCTTTTCCTATAACAAAGCACAGCATAATGGTAAAAACTCCCGAAGAGCTTTTAACAGCAATTCCTAAAGCATTTAGAATTGCAAATGAAGGGCGAAAAGGACCTGTTCTTTTAGACATTCCTCGAAACGTACAATTACAAACAGCAACCTTTGAACAATGGCCTGAAGTAAAAGAAACAACGGTAAGTCCTGTTCGCTACGGTACAGAAGGAAAGGACTTTGACGAATGTATTGATGAAGTTACAAAACTTCTCGATAAAAGCACAGCTCCGGTACTCTACGTTGGTGGTGGCTGTAATAACCCAAAAACTTCAAAAGCTTTAATTGAATTTTTAGAAAACTATAAAGCGCCTGTTATTACGAGTTTAATGGGAATTGGATGCGTACCACATTTTCATGAAAGCAATTGTGGTATGGTTGGTATGCATGGCACAATGACCGCAAACCGAGTAATGCACGACTCAGACCTTGTACTAGCCATCGGTACCAGATTTGATGATAGAGCTACAGGCCTTATTGCTGAGTTTTGCCCGAATGCAAGCATTGTGCATGTAGATATAGATGCAGCAGAAGTGAATAAGATTTTTGATTGTGAAGTGTACATCGTAAGTGAAGCAGAAAAATTCTTAAAAGAAATTACAAAAAAACTTATCAGTAAAAAAGAGTTTACAAGCCATATTGAAATGCGCAAAAAAGAAATTGAAGAAATGTTAGAAAAATGCTCTCCAGGGCGCTTTATTTCTACTATCCCTTCTTTGGCAAAAAGTGCAGGCATTCAAGAAAACGATATTATTATTGCAACAGATGTAGGCCAACACCAAATGTGGACAGCTCAATTTTATCCAATAAATAATACCAGGCAGCTTTTAACATCGGGCTCCCTTGGCACCATGGGATTCGGACTTCCAACCGCAATTGGAGCTGCAATGGCAAACCCCGATAAACGTGTTATTTGTTTTTCCGGTGACGGCTCAATAATGATGAACATTCAAGAGCTTGCAACACTTGCAGAATTAAACTTAGACGTAACGGTAATTGTACTTGATAACGGTGTTTTGGGAATGGTTAGACAACAACAACACTACTTATTCAATGGAAATCTTTCAGCCTCAGTGTTTGAAAAAAAGCCAAACTTAATCGAAATTGCAAAAGGTTTTGACATAGTAGCAGTGGACACCTTTACAAGTGGATGGAACACAATTGCCTTCCCTAAAAAAGGCTCAGGACCTCGTTTTGTTGTATGCAAAATAGACCCAGACGAATTAGTTCTTCCATTCGTACCTGGCGGAAAGGCAAATATCGACGCAATTAATTAAGCCTTTTTAA
>CAYJPS010000217.1:0-2845 GCA_964372135.1 uncultured Treponemataceae bacterium
AATTTGATCTGTTGTTAATGCTGCCATTATTATCTTCTCCTTGATAAAGTAATATATTTTTTACGAACAGGACGACAGCAACGAAGCCTGATTCGTAGTTTCAAATTCAATTGATCAAGCAATAAACTTGTTCAACTATCGCATTTATTCTGCGCTTTTTTCCTCAGCGTCAACTGCTGGAGCTTCAGAAGTTTCTGCAGCTGGAGCTTCCGCTACAGGTGCCTCTTCTTTTTTTTCTTCAACTGGAGCTGTCTCTTCCGCTTTTACTTCAGCGGCTGGTGCTGGTGCTCCACCTTCAGCTTGCATCTTATCCACATAAGCTTGTAATGTAGCGGCAAGCTTTTGAATAGGTGCGTTGATTGTAGAAGCAATCATAGCCACAAGTTGTTTTTTTCCTGGTAGCTTTGAGAAAGCTTCAATTTTTGCTGCATCATACACTTCTTTTTCAAGTAATGCACCTTTAACTTCAAGCACAGGTGCTTCTTTTTTGAAATCAAAAAGTACTTTTGCAACTTCATTTGCATCCTCAGTACCAAGAACAATTGCTGTAGGCCCTTTTAAATAATCTGCAACGTTATCAATTTTCATTTCTTCAAAAGCAACACGTGCATAGTTATTTTTTATTACCTTTAATACAGCTTTTTTTGCATTTAATTGTTTTCTGAGAGCTGTAATTTGCTCAACAGTTAAACCACGATAATCTGCAAAAATAAAATCATTATATTCTTCGAACATAGCTTTCGTTTCTGCAATAGCAGAAATTTTTGCTGGTTGAAGTTGTTTTGCTCTAATCGCCATATTACCCTTCCTTATGCTCAACCCAAACACCGGGTCCCATTGTAGAATTTACTGAAATAGATTGAACATATCCTGATTTTGCATCAGAAGGTTTTTTTCGTTCAATTTCAGCCATAAGAGCTGTGATATTTTCAGCAACCTGAGCACTATCCATTGAAACCTTACCTACTGCCATGTGTACAACACCTGTTTTATCAGCACGGTATTCAACGCGTCCTTTTTTCAATTCACCGATTGCACCAGCAATATCAGCAGTAACTGTTCCTGTTTTCGGATTAGGCATTAAACCACGTCGTCCAAGAACCATACCAAGACGTCCAACATCTTTCATCATATCTGGTGTTGAAACAGCTACGTCAAAATCGAGCCATCCATCTTTAACCTTATTGATGTATTCATCTGCACCTGCATAAGATGCACCTGCGTCCAAAGCTTCTTTTATTCTATCTTCTTTACAGAATACTAAAACTCTTTTTTCGCCTTTGAATTGATGAGGGAATACAAGAGTATCACGAACAGTATGACTTTTGCCTAAACGAAGATTAACGTGTACTTCTACCGTTTCATCAAATTTTGCAAATTTCAATTCTTTTACTATTTCGCAAGCTTTTACAAGCTCATATGATTTTGAAGAATCATACTTTTTTAGTGATTCACGATATTTTTTTCCATGTTTCATATTATCGCTCCACCTCTACACCCATACTGCGAGCAGTACCGGCAATAATTTTTTTTGCACCGTCAATATCATTTGCACTAATATCCGGCATTTTTTCTTTTGCGATGTCCTCAAGCTGTGCTTGTGAAAGTTTACCAACTTTATCCATTAAAGGATTACTTGCACCTTTTGCTAAGCCCAGAGCCTTTTTAATAAGCACTGCTGCTGGAGGTGTTTTTAAGATAAATGTGTATGTTTTATCTTGATAAACAGTGAGAACAACCGGAATAATAAGTCCCGGTTCCATAGATTTTGTTCGATCATTAAATTGTTGAACAAATTGAGGCGCACTAACACCATGAGGCCCAAGAGCGGGTCCGATTGGCGGAGCAGGTGTCGCTTTCCCAGCAGGACATTGCAACTTTATGACCGCAGTCACCTTTTTCTTTGCCATTTAATTCTCCTTACATTGGTGTGATAAGAAGCAGTAACATCTTATCTAGCGGAAGGCATTTGTTCGACGAACCAACCTTCCTCCCAAAATTTGGCATATATTTCAATACTAAATTACTACTAAATTTTTTCTACTTGATGCAAATCAACTTCAACGGGCGTTGCTCGGCCAAAAATACCAACCACAACCCTAAGCTTTCCTTTTTCAAGGTTAACATCTTCGATAGCTCCAGAAAATGAAACAAAAGGCCCTTCTGTAATCTTAACTTGCTCTCCAACTGAAAAACTTTGTTTTACACGAGATGCTTTTTCACCTTTAATTTCACCTACTTTTTGAAGTAACGCAATTACTTCATCATTTGGAATAGGACGAGGCCTCATACTTCCACTTGTGCCAACAAACGCTGTAACACCCTGAATTCTACGGATAGCAGAACATGTTGTTTTCCAATCAATATCAGGAAGTTCCATTTCAAGCATCATATACCCGGGAAGAAACTTTTTTGTAACGGATCGTTTTTTTCCATCTTTAACTTCAACAACATCTTCCACAGGAACCTTCACATCTAATACTATATCAGAAGAAAGCTCACCGTTTTCCAACATTGCGCGAATAGTTCTTTCTATTTTTGCTTCATACCCAGAATAGGTATTTAAGATATACCAACCTTTTGCCATTTCAATTCCTAAAATACAAAGTTGTAACCCGTTGCAAAAGCATAATCGAGCACACCTAAAAGAATTGCAATTATCGCAGTAGATATCAACACAACCTTTGCCGAAGATAAAACATCAACCCTAGTTGGCCATGTAACCTTTTTCATTTCAGCAGCAGATTCCTTAAAAAACTGAATAACTTTCATGCATTCATCCTTTATATTTAAAATACAGGCCAGGAAGGACTCGAACCCTCAACATTCGGTTTTGGAGACCGAC
>CAYJPS010000218.1:0-2805 GCA_964372135.1 uncultured Treponemataceae bacterium
ATAAAAAAATTGCATGGATGCAATTTTTTTATTACACCTCCTTTGTGCGTCGTTGGCGCTACATATTTTTTTGTCTTTGAGTGGAGCTATTCTCAAGCGAGTAGCTCCACTTTTTTTGTGTTGTAAAAGGCTTAAAAAAAGCATTTACATTACATAGTGTTTGGGTTATAATTAAGATGATTATTATGGGTTATAGGAGAATATATGAAAAGTAATATAAAACGATATGAACTTACCGTATTGGTTGAAAATCATGCAGGCGTATTAAGTAGGGTTGCTACTTTATTTAGCCGACGAGGGTACAACATAGACAGTATAAATGCAGGTATAACATCAAACCCTAAACAGTCAAGTATGGTAATTGTTGTTAGAGGTGATAAAGCTATTTTAGAACAAATAATAAAACAACTTTCAAAACTCATTGAAGTTATTTCAATTGATTATTCTGAATTCTCTGATACAGAAATGCCAGATAGTGAGTAAGACTTTATATTTACTAAAAAAATTCAATATTATTAAATATTCTCGTAAAAACTCATTTACAACAAAGCAAGTTTAAGGTATAATCTATAGCGTAAGGAGCTAATGAATGTGTCGGCACAAATGGTGCCTCTTCATTCATTTGTGAGTTTGCCCAGCAAACTCAGTATGATATGATGTTTAGCTGCGCATAAACATCTTGAAAAAAGCCAAGTTCAAAAGCTGATGCTTTTTATCTTGTCTTTTTATAGGAGGAAATATGCAAAATGATATCAAGCGCTATGTGCTTGCAGTTCTCGTTGAAAACCATGCAGGTGTATTAAGTAGAGTTTCAGGGCTATTTAGCCGCCGAGGATATAACATTGATAGCCTTACCGTTGGTGAAACATTTGACCCAAAAACATCCCGTATGACCATAGTTGTTAAAGGCGATGAAGCTATTTTAGAACAAATTATTAAACAACTTTCAAAACTAGTAGAAGTAATTTCAATTGAACACTGCCTTGCATCTGACACGGTAATCCGTGACATGGCATTGATAAAGGTAAGTGCAAAAGATGCAAACCGTGCAAGTGTAATTGAAATTGCAAATATATACCGAGCTCGAATTGTTGATGTTGCAACAGATTCACTCGTTCTTGAAGCAACAGGAAGCGAAGGTAAAATTGGAAGTATTATTAAACTTTTAGAACCATTCGGCATTATAGAATTGGTGCGTACGGGGCAAACAGCGATGTCGCGCGGTGCAAATATACTCGGTAATTAAAACGGAAAAAAAATGAAAAAAATAACAATACTTGATTCAACACTCAGAGATGGTGCCCAAGGCGAGGGCATAAGCTTTTCAGTACAAGATAAGCTTCGAATAGTGGAAGCACTTGATACTCTTGGAGTCGCTTATATTGAAGCTGGTAACCCAGGTTCAAATCCAAAAGATCTAGAGTTTTTTCAAGAGGTAAAAAAAATAAGCCTAAAAAATTCTGAACTGTGCGCCTTTGGGGCTACAAGAAGAAAGGGAATAACCTGCTCAGAAGATGCTAATCTTCAAAGTCTTCTTGCAGCAAACACCGAGACGGTGGTTTTTTTTGGAAAAACATGGGACTTCCAAGTAACAGAAATATTAAAAGCAAGCTTAGAAGAAAATCTTGCAATGATAAAAGATACAGCACAGTTTTTATGTGATAACGGTAAAAAAGTTATTTATGACGCAGAACACTTTTTTGACGGCTATGAGTCAAATCCAGAATATGCATTAAAAACGCTTAGGGCTGCTTTAGAAGGTGGAGCATTTTCACTTGTCCTTTGTGACACAAAGGGCGGTTTTGGTTTAACGCCAATGATGAATGCAGTTACAGTGGCAGTAAAAGAGTTTGAAAACGATAAAACAAAAGACGGTGAAAAAGTTGAAATAGGAATCCATGCACATAATGATTGTGGCCTAGCAGTAGCTCATTCGCTACTTTCAGTTGAAAATGGTTGTACCCAAGTGCAAGGAACACTTCTTGGTTTTGGCGAGAGAACAGGAAATGCAGACCTTTCTTCCATAATGGCAAACCTAGAGCTTAAAATGGGCTATGAGTGTCTTCCAGAAAACAATATGTCAAAGCTCACCCCAATCTGCCGACAAGTAGCAGAAATTGCAAACATTCCACTTTCAAGCGGAGCCCCATTCGTTGGATCAAGTTCCTTTGCTCATAAGGCTGGTATGCACATTGATGGGGTAACAAAAAATCCCCATGCCTACGAGCATATTACGCCAGAATCTGTTGGAAACGAGCGAGTGTTCCTTATGAGCGAGGTTGCAGGTAGAAGCATGATGCTCGAAAAAATTAAACGATTCGATGCAACAATCGAAAAAGATAACCCAATTATTACCGATATTACCAATAAGGTAAAAGAGCTTGAACATGCTGGATACCAATTTGAAGGTGCCGAGGGAAGCTTTGAACTCATGGTGCGAAAGGTAATAGGAAAATATAATCCATTCTTTAAGCTTCACTATTACAAAACAAATGGCGAGCATCCAAGAATGAACGAACTTATTAGCTCATTTGCACAACTTAAAATAGAAGTTGACGGTCAAATTGAAATAACTGCAGGCGAAGGGGACGGTCCAGTTCACGCGCTCGATGTTGCGTTAAGAGGCGGACTTGAAAGATTTTACCCAAGTGTAAAAACAATTCGCCTTATAGACTATAAGGTTCGTGTGCTCGATTCAAAAACGGCAACTGCATCTAAGGTTCGTGTATTAATAGAAAGCACCGATGGAATAAACACGTGGCAAACAGTTGGTGTTTCTACCGACATTGTTGAAGCCTCATGGCT
>CAYJPS010000219.1:0-2797 GCA_964372135.1 uncultured Treponemataceae bacterium
TATGCTGCGGCTGAGGGAAAAAACTCTTCTAAGCTTAATTGTTTAAGCTCGCCTGTTTCATGGTCTAAAACAAAAATTATTAATTCGTCAGCTTGATCTTCGCTTAAAATAAATTGCAGCTTGTCTTCATCATCGCTGTTTTGAAAGTTTCCCGCAGGCTCAACCGGCATATCGTAAGGATCTAAAAGGAGTCTATATCCCTCATCTTCTGCTGATAGGGCATGAGCTATAGCAGGAAAAGCGTTTACATTTTCTCGTGCCATCACTTCATTTATTACAGTCTCGTATGAGCCTGTACTATCGTCATCTGCTGCTGCTTCTTGCTCGCCTGAGGTGCCCATGACTAATGTGTGCGCATTGTCAATCGAGTCTCTTTCTACATCTGCTATCAATAGTCCGACAGTGGCACCGGCAGAGGCGCTATCTACAATTTTTGTTTCTGATTCTATGCTTGCAACTCGTGCATTAACAATTAGATTGCCGGCATTATCGAGTATATCAACATAATCATCGACACTGATTTGCCCGCTTTCTATTACTCCACCCAGTGCCTCGCCACGACCTGATATTGTAAAAACCGAATCTACGGTCATTTTAAAATCCGATTCTATAACCTCTTGTTGCTCTTGTGCCGGTGATACAGGAGCGTCTTCGGCTTGTTGCTCTTCTTGTGGCGGTGACGCAGGAGCGTCTTCAGCTTGTTTTTCACAAGCTACTAAAAAGACAAGCAAAATAGTGCTTAATAATAATGATACGATTTTTTTCATATGAAACTCCCTTTTTGTAAAAATATTAGAATGAATTTTGCTAAAATTAAACACAAAAACGCTGAACTCAAAACCTTGGAGTTCAGCGTCAATATGTGATTACCTACCAATAAAGCTATCACTAAGACGCAAGAAATAATTTTGCAAAAAAGAAAGCCTCACCACGCGAAATGCGTGTCGAGGCTCTCGACTGGTGCCGGTGGTGGGACTTGAACCCACACGGGGTTGCCCCCAACGGATTTTGAATCCGCATCGTCTGCCATTCCGACACACCGGCTCAGGTGCGAAATATAGTATACAGTAATCGTCAAATATTTGCAAGCATTTTTTTCAAAATTATAGGGCAACGCAGAACACAATGCCATTTGGCACATTGTAGCTTGCGTTGCCCTATACTCGGATCTATATGCGCCGAGTGATAGAAAAGGTTATATCTTCTCGAAATCGGCTGCGCCGTGCTTGCATATAGGACAGACTATATCAGGCGGTAGATCCTCGCCCTCGTGCACATATCCGCATATCCTGCACACATAGCCTTTCTTCTCCTGCTTCTGCGGAGAGGGCTTTACATGCTTGTGATAATACTCATAGCTGATGGACGGAGTCTGTGATAATATATGTGACTCCTTGAGCTCCGCCACAAATAAAGATACTGCCAAAGTCAAAAGTTATCTTAACATCTGCGGATATATGCGCATTTACATGCTCTTTAAAAACGTATATTCCGTTTTCAAGCCTGTCAAGCTTCATGTCCGCAAATTTATCGACATTCCTGCCGCTCTGAAAACCATAATGCTGGAATAGGGAAAACGGAGCGGTCTGATCTAATATCGACAGGTTAAACTTTCCGCTTTGCAATACCATGTCGTGCGTCAAGTTCTGCTTGACAAGCGACACGGCTATGCATTGAGGCTCCATCGCCATTTGCATTGCTGTGTTTGTGATACAGCGGTTGTGACGGCCCTCGGCTTTGGTCGTTATAACAAAAAGACCGTAGGTAATTTTAAATAATGCGCTCGGATCAATATTAGGCATAGTAGCTCCTTTCTACGTCAAATCGGCGGGGTTGCTTTCACTTCTGCTTTACATTATAACACATTTATGCGTGAAATGATAGACTTAGTTTAATTTTTTTACTGGATATTCATCAATAACAACCTTCCATCAAGCTTAACTATTTCGGAAACGGTCGCATTTTCGGAGCCACAGACGGCAAAAGTGTAGCCTTGTACGTGTTGCGAAAACAAACTACAGAAAACCTGCTCTCTACCCACGCACACTATGCCGTCAGCGCCACGGCGCAGGCGCAAAGATGAGGGCGAAAGTTCACCTGTCAGCTTGCTGAGACTCTCGCGCAAGCACCAAAGTTCGAAAAAATCGAAGTCCTCCCGCTCACATTTGTCAGCTATTTTGAGGTGCAGTGCGTTCTTCACCTCTCTGTGTCTTTCTATATCAGCGCCCACGGGAGCGGAGGACAGGGCGAGTAGGACATAGTCGCCGCTATGGCTGAGGGAGAAATGTGGGAGGGTCATATCCTTGAACTGCGGTTTGCCACGCTCGTTCGTGACTATCTCGGGCAGTGAAGAACATGAAAATTCACGCTCGACAACATGGGCGAGTAGGGACATGCCAAAGGCACTGCCACGCCTTTTGCTGCGAGCACCTTCACGGCAGTCATTCTCTCTTATTTCGCCGGTATGCGCCAAATAGAGTTTCATTATAGATTTCTCCTTAAAAGCCTTGCTAAAATTACAGATTTGTTGTATTCTGTATGATGTATTGGTGTATTTGTTCCAAAGCTACTACAAATATAGACTAATTTGACGTAAATTACCAGTCCAATGTAAAAAATCGGAAACAAAGGACATGCGGATAAAAAAACGGTGGTGTGATGAGTGATATGAAAAAGATATTGGTACTTGAAGATGAAGAGGCGATACGCAGCTTTGTGGTGATACACATACGTCGTTCCGGATATGAACCAATAGAGACGTCGACAGATGAGGAGGCGCTGTTACAGGTGGCGCAGA
>CAYJPS010000220.1:0-2759 GCA_964372135.1 uncultured Treponemataceae bacterium
CTATTTCAGATATACGACTTGCAGGAACATGTATTGCCATAGCAAGCGCATGAGATGATAAATTATATGGAATTAAAAATTCTTCACGGAGTACTCCCCCCGGATGTGTACGCAAAGCTATATTTGTGTTTGCCATAAAAGCTCCTATAAAAATACGGCAGACGTTTACTGTCTAACAGAATTATATACGACTTTATAAGAAGTTGTCAAGACATGTTTTGAGCTATTTAATGTTATTTTTTAGAAAGCTCTATCTTTGTTTCTACACTTACTTCTAAAAACTTCAAATAAATTAATAAATTCTACTTGACAAAACTCGTTAAATATGGTATTTTATATATGTAATTATTACCGATAAACATAATACTAATGGAGTAATTTTGAATAACGAAGAAATTGTAAACAAAGTAACAGAAGAATTTTCTGAAACCTACAGCCACTTTAAAGACTTTCAAGGAAAAGAAGAATATAGGCAATACTGGGATTTATGCATTAAGGCTGTCGAAAATGAAAAACTATTTTCAAACATTCAGTTTTGTAATGATATTTTCCAAATACCACCAGTAAAAACATTTTTATTTGTTCACAGAGATGAGCTCATAGAAATTACAGGAGACCCAAAAGCGTCCCTAAAGGATAAGCCATTTTTAAAGCGTTGTATTGGTGCCTTTTGGGGTATGGTGTTTAAATTTTGTCTGGGTTACACTGGCCAAGAAAGTGTACACATAGCAAGCGATTATTTTGGTGTTCGTTCCGCAACATATTACATTAAGGACTAAACAGCTCTGTATAGATGTTGTAAAAATAAAGTAGGAGAAATGAAATGGAAGCAAAGAAAATTGGGCGCGGGTTAGATGGAAAAATGATTGAAGCATTAAAAGAATCTGAAATTATTAAGCTTTATGAGAGACACAAACGTGAGCTTTTTTTAGGAATCAGAAATAATTATGTGAATCTTTATTACAATGGTGCAAGTATTTGTAAAATCGAATACCAACCCAAAAAAAAGACACTTATGTTTACAACACATTCCGAATATCTTGAAGGAATAGTACAAAAAAATGAAATTAACTCAAAGAAGTACGTTGTGAAAAATGATGCATCTCATATAATCAATAACTATAAGGCGATTTTAACGATAATAGATAAAAACTATTCCTCGAGTGAGGGAAAAGCAGAAAAAACGGCACAGCAAAAATTAATCAAAAATAGCAATCTCAACTGTAAAGCAGAGTGGTTTTGCATTGATATGGAATATATTCGACAAAGAGAAAACAAACAGGAAGACTCATTTGGGCGATTTGACATAATAGCAATAAAAAAAGAACAACCACATACAATTGCATTAATTGAACTGAAAGTTGGTAGTAATGTAATTGGGGGAAACAGTGGAATAGCAAAACACTTAGAAGATTATAACGAGTATTTTGATAAAAAGATGACACAAAAAGAACTCATACCACAACTTATTTCTATTGTTAATTCTTATATAAAGTTGGGAATAGAAATCCCTTTTGAGCAAAATTTATCAGAAAAAGATTTCGAAGAAAAACCTCAGCCTTACTTTATCGTTGTGGAATCAGAACAGTTAAAAAAAACAGAAAGCACAATCAAAAAGTACATTTTTTCAAATGAAGACAATAACTCAAAATATAATTTCGAGGCTGCGAAATATGACACCAAAAAGAAAAAAATGATTTTAAGAAATAAAAAGAAAGATTACAGAAAATTACCATTTACCCCAAAATTTTTGCTAACAGAAAAAAATGCAGATAAAATAACAGACATAATTGAAGATAGCAATTATGAGAATATAACATTTTAAGGACTAACATGCACATAATAATACATCGAGGAACAAACCAAATTGGTGGCTGTATAACCGAAATTCGCACAAGTACGACACGTATATTTATCGACATGGGTTCAGAATTAGAACCAGAGGAAGCCATGTCAGAAAAAATTGAGCTTGATGGCGTAACACAAGGTGCAAAAAACTGTGACGCAGTATTTTTTACCCATTCGCACGGCGACCACGTGGGAAGGCTCACCGATGTATTAGATGGCATTCCACTGTACATGGGGGAAGCAACAAAAGAACTCATGCTCGTATTGCAAGATCAATTGGCAATAAAAAATTTGCAAAATACCTTACTTGTAGAAAAGCTCAAAGAAGTAAAAACATTTAAAGCAAAGCAAAAGATAACAATTGGAGATATTACGGTAACACCACTTTTTGTAGACCATTCAGCCTATGATGCATACATGTTTTTAATTGAAGCAGACAGCAAAAAAATTCTTCATACTGGGGACTTTAGGGAACATGGTTTTAGAGGTAAAGGATTACTTCCAACGTTACAAAAACATGCTAAGCAAGTAGACGTTCTCATTACTGAAGGAACTATGCTATCAAGAGATGAAAACGTAATGAGTGAGAAAGAATTGAAACAAGAGGCAGAGCAATATCTTAAAAATTATAAATATGTTTATGTACTGTGTTCTTCAATGAATATTGACCGGCTTGCAGCTTTTCACAGTGTCATTCCTACAGGAACGTATGCAATTTGTGACTCATTCCAGAGAAAAGTATTTGATATTATGAAAAAACACTCACAGGAATATACCGATTTTTATACCTTTGATAAATTCCTAACGTATGGGAGTAACTTAGTTGAAAAAATGAAAAAAAAAGGTTTTTGCATGCCTGTTAGAGCATCTGACAAATTTAAAGATTGGATGAGTAATTTCGACAAAAAAGA
>CAYJPS010000221.1:0-2747 GCA_964372135.1 uncultured Treponemataceae bacterium
TAAAAAGGTTCCCAAAGTTTCCTTGCTTGTCTATAAAAAGTTCTTTGTTTGCAAGTACTACAAGGGCAGAATAAATAGAAGCGTCCCCGTGCGGGTGATATTTCATACACTGCCCTACAATGTTTGCAACCTTATGGTATTTCCCATCGTCCATTTCAAACATTGTGTGCATAATTCGCCGTTGTACCGGCTTTAAGCCATCTTGTAAATCTGGAATAGCCCTGTCACGAATAACGTAACTTGCATATTCTAAAAAGTTTTTATCAAATAAATTGTTTACATATGCCACTGTGATAATTAATAATTAATAATGTACAATTTATAATGCACAATTTATAATTATTTTCCCTCCCATGTTAAAGCTTTTTCAAGTATCAACTCTTTTCGTTTTTTTAATATATATCTATAAAATGCTTTTTGTGTATCATCAATTAAATCTATGTCGTCAATTATAGCAAAAATTGCATTTAAATCAATTCGAGAATTAATTTCCATTAAAGATTTTTTTACATTTCCATCATCTGTCGAAGTTAAAAAATCATAATATCCTATTTTTTTTCCGTCTTGCATTAAAGCTGATTTTGGTATCACATACATGCGATATTTTAACTCTTCTATGTCACCCATTACTTTCTGCATTAAACCTACATCCATTTCAGAAAAAAGACATGATCCGCAGTCGTATACTGGGGCAATTTTTATATCTTTTGTTTGCTCATTGATTAAAAAACCCCAGTTTCCATTGTGCCTGTCAAAATTTCCAATAAAAGCATCAACTACAAACATATCCCAAAAATATTTTTTTAATTCACGTTGCGATACAAAATCTTGCTCATCAATTGTTTCTAAAACATCATGAAGCTCAGTTCCATATCCACCTCGTGCACTGTCAATTATGGTATTTTTTATAGATGCAAAATCCTTTAGTTTATAGCCATTTGTTTCTAAATCCTTGCAAGCAACAACAATCTTTTCTTTGCCTTTATAGGTGTATGTTCCCAACACTGTTTCTTGTACCGGTATTTGTAAATAGTTGAAAATTTGGCATCCAATATATTCTGAAACAGTACTGTTTGCATAACTAAGCTCTTTGTTCCGCTTTGTTTCTTGAGGAAACTTTAGCATATAGGTTTCATTGTTATAGATGATACCTTTTTTAGAGCCATTTGCCCCACCATAGGTTTTAAATTTATTTATTTCGCAATTTGTAAAATCTATTACCATGGTTACACTTCCATTTCATAAAGATATTTTTGACGCAAATAATTTGCCTGCTTTTCATCAATCATGTTTCCATGAAACGCAATATTAATTGAGCTTTGCAAATCTGAATAATATAAGTCTATTCTCATTTCAAGATTTTGTCTTCTACATTCAAGTAACGCATCGATTCCCTCTTGTAAAAACGGAGGTAAATTTTTTTCTAAATATTCATTCACTTTTTTTCAATTACAAATTGCATTTGAAAAGCTTTTAAAACTATCGTTTTATATTCTTTTTCAAAAGCTAGCGCTTTTATCCCTTTATCTCTTCTTTTCTTGAAGAAAAGTACGTAAGCATAGCTTACTACCGCAAAAGGTGTGCCATGGATGGCACTTTAGTTATAAGAAACGATGTTTCAGCAACGCTGAAACTCGATAGTAAAAATCGACATGGATGTCGATTTTTACGTACGTTGCGACTCGTCCCCCAGACCCCCTTAACGCTTTTTACACTTTACATAATTTAAAATTGTTACAAATGTAAAAATCTATGGAATCCTAACGCTTATTAGTAATTTTCCCTCCCATATAGGTATTTAGTTTTTCTTGTATTTTATCAGCCAGAGGCTGTATTTCTTTTATTGTATCTTCCAATTTTTTTCGCGATGAAATATATGCATCCCAGTCTTTCTTATCAATAACTGACTGAAAATCAAGTTGTACGCAATTTTTATTTATTTTTTTTTCAAAATTTTCTAAGCACATTATCTTATCTTCAAGTTTTACAATATTTCTTCTCGTGGGAGATTTAGGTGCACTACCTTTTATCCATATTTTCCAATCTGTTTTTCCTTTTGAAGAATTACAAATGGAACAACACGGAACCAAATTGCTTATCTCCGTAATATAACCCGTCGGTTCTGAGTTATTAATCAAAGGCTTAAAGTGATCCCACTGTGTTGCTCCATCACCACAATAAGCGCAAGTAATATTATTTTCATCGATATGCAAAATATCTAAGACTTTTTTTACTTCTTTTTCAGTAGGCTCTACATAAGGAATTATGCCACTTGAAAATGCTCGTCGAATTGATGTTATACAATTACTAACCTTTACTCTTGTAGGTTTCTTAAACAAGTTCTTAATTGCCATATTGTATATCCGTCCAGCCGTCATCACGTAAAGACTGTAAGTATTCTTCTGATGGTTCTTCATCAAACATTTCTATAACTCCATGGTGCATTTTTTTTATTGCCCATTTTCCAGTATGAAGGGAGAATAAACATAAGTTACCTTTTTCAAGAATGGGCTGGTCTAAACCTTCACCAAGTTCATTCAAAGATTGTCTGTCCATTTTTACACTGCCCATACTCCCTCCATCTGTGCTAAAAAAAATCCTACCCTCGCTTACGCCCCATACAAATTTGCGTAATTCTTGCGGATAAAAAATGCTACTCCGCTTTACCCTAACAATTATTAATTATGCATTATTAATTATTAATTGCCCTAAGCTCCGATGTCCTCAATAAGATTATTCACAATAAA
>CAYJPS010000222.1:0-2733 GCA_964372135.1 uncultured Treponemataceae bacterium
AACGAACTTTTATATCGCTTTGAAATGTACACCGACAAAATTGAACTAAAATCATCTGGTAGTGAAGAAATTGTTATTGATGCTGAACTACCACATAGTTTTATGACTCCAGAAACAAAGAAAATTATTGAGCGATTTGAACCATTTGGGCAAGAAAATCCCGCTCTCGCTCTACTTTGTAAAAAAGCAAAAATTGTTGATGCTAACGTTATGGGCAAAGGTGAAAAACTTCATTTAAAGCTTACACTAGATTGTGGAAAGCATAAATGGCCTGCACTATTTTGGTCTGAAGCAGAGCGCTTAAACAGAGATTTTGTTGTTGGAGATTTTGTTGATATAGTTTTTTCAATGGAGCAAAACATATTTAATGGCTCTGTAACCCAGCAGCTAATTCTACAAGATTGTATAAAACATAAAGAGGATGATAAATAATGATACACCGACTTTTTTTAATAGTAAGCATACTAGTATGCCTTGTAACTATTCCTGTATATGCAAACGAAGGCATACAAATAACGTATAACGAAAGGGTACAATCTGGTGATGTCGTAATCGTTAATATCGCATTAGATAAACCTTCGCAAGATTTTTATGCAATTGCAACATTACATGAAAAGGCTATTGCTGACACACTGTTAGAAATTGAGTTTTATAAAGTAAATTCACAAGTTTATTCAGTTATCATACCTTTTTCTGCTTGGTATGAAGGCGGAAACTTTTATATAAATCTAGAGTATTCAAGTAATAATACTACAATAAATAAGGTTCTCCCCATTTCTTTTTCCAAAAAAGATTTTATTGAAGAAACCATTTATTTAGATGCAAGAAACACTGCGGTAAAAACAGATAATTCAACTCAAAGAGCAGTACAAATTGATGTACTAAACGAGTTATTAGGAACAACAAATGAAGAAGGAATCTATCATACAGGAACTTTTTTACACCCTGTAAAAAACGTATACTATACGTCGTATTTTGGAGACAAGCGAAATTATGAATATGCCGATGGTGGATCTTCTGTTGGAATGCATTATGGATTAGATTATCGAGCTCCTATTGGTACACCAATCTTTGCATGTGGAGACGGAAAGGTAGTTATGGCAACTATGCGAAACTCTTCAGGAAACTCTGTTGTAATTGAACATTTACCAGGTTTTTACAGTTTATATTACCATCTTGATTCTATGAGTGTAGAAGTTGGACAAATGATCAAGCAAGGAGAACAACTGGGCGAAGCAGGAAAAACGGGACTTGCAACGGGTCCCCACTTACACTGGGAAATACGTGTACAAAGCAGACCTGTAGACCCCGCTTTTTTCTTAACCAATCCCTTGGTAGGTGCGCCACAAGATTAATTGGGTCATTGTATATTAATTGACAAAATTTCTTGTTCGGTAAGTCCAGTGTATTTTTGAATTGATGCAGTATCTATTCCATCATTTTTCATGGTTTTTGCCATATCAAGAGCCTTTTCGTGCGCTCCTTGTTTATGTCCTTGTTTATGTCCTTGTTTATGTCCCTGTTTAAGTCCTTGTTTATGGCCTTCTGCTCTGCCTTCTTTTAAGCCTTCTTGCCGTGCCTCATATCTCTCATAATCAAGGGCAGCAGCTTGTCCGTTTAGAAATATCTCTCTCTTTTCATATTCACTTATTAAGTCACTGTCAGATACAAAATATTCGTAGTCTCCTACTGCTTTTTTAAATACATCGCCTCTCATTGCTATTGCTTCCTTTTCATTCTCAAAATCTTGTGAGCCAAAATAGCTCATCCATGTTTTAAGCTCTTCTTCTTTTACGGCCTTATGCATTTTTGGTAATTCCAAAAAATGTATTTCTAACTTATCGTTACTCACTTCTTTGTTTTGCACACAGTGTATCATGTGCGATGTGTGCGCGAACTCGAAATCATCAAACATTGTAAAGCTCACTATGTTTATGCTTATGACCGGCATAAAACGCCTTACTTCTTCGCCTGCTTCTGTTTTAACTCTTTCTGCTCGGTAACCTCTTGACCAGTATTCTAACACACGGTCAAAAAAGGTTTTATTTCCACGAACTTGAACCTCAATGATTACCTTTTCTCCTGAACTTGTTACAGCTTTTACATCGACAATAGTTTCACTTTCCGAAGAGTGTTCTTTTAGGTTGTACGGATTTATGACCGTAACACTAGCAAACTCCTCTTGCTCTGTATCACGCATTACGGCATTAATAAAACTCAGCAGCAAATCTTCGTTTCCACGTTGCCCAAGTAAATACCTTGCAAAGTAATCATTCATTCTAGATAATTCTTTTGTACCCATATTTTACTCCTATTTGAGGAATATTTCAACCGCAAAGGTTGCGATTTCAGGGAATTCAATTTTAATAATATTAAAAGACAAACCATATAAAACTACAAATGAACAGGATGTGTACCATTATTTTGTTTAATCCTGTACATCCGCGGCTAGACTCTCATGAATAAAAATTGAATTCATTGTTGTGATTTACAGAAAACTTCTGTGTACTATATTATTAGTATTTTTTGTAAAAAATAATTACTTTTTTGAGATTTTTTTGAAAAAAAATTGCATTGGCTCGTCATTTTGAGCTTTTTAAGGGACTAAAGTATAGAAGAAGGATTACGAAGAGTTTTATTTACTTGTATGTAATGATTCTAAATATTCTGCTATGTCTAATCTTCGATTATTTGTAGCAATAGTAAGTGCATCTTCAAAATAGCAGCTTATTT
>CAYJPS010000223.1:0-2716 GCA_964372135.1 uncultured Treponemataceae bacterium
ATGATACCTGGTGACGGACGTTTTATGCAGAGTGCATTGCATAAGTTATCGCCGAGTGAGACGATATCCTACTTTGAGAGTTTGGGTGTAAAAACGAAAGTGGAGCGTGGCAGGCGAGTGTTCCCCGTGTCCGATAGAGCGGATGAGGTGGTAGAGGCACTACTGCGTGAGGTGCGAGAGAGTGGAGTAAGGGTAGTAAAGGGTCGAGCAGAGGGCATAGTGACAGCTGAGGGCGCGGTTACGGGCGTAAGGAGTGGCACGGGGCTCATTAGCTGTGAGAACGTGGTGTTGTGTACTGGCGGACTATCTTATCCCGGTACGGGCAGCACAGGAGACGGCTATAAGATGGCGAGAGACTTAGGGCACAGAATAGAGGAGTGCCGCGGATCACTTGTGCCTTTAGAATGTGAAGGTGATATTTGCGGCAAGTTACAGGGTTTTTCACTGCGCAATGTGGAATTGAGTGTGTATGAGGACGGCAAGCGCATATATAAGGAATTGGGCGAAATGCTTTTTACACATTTTGGAGTATCGGGGCCACTGGTTCTATCGGCGAGTGCGCACATGCGCCATTTAGGTGAGCGTACATATGAATTGAGCATAGACTTAAAGCCCGGTCTGGACGAGAAGAAGTTAGATGCAAGGATATTGCGAGACTTTGAAAAATATAGAAATAAGACCTTTCAAAATGCCTTGGGAGATTTAGCTGGACGAACGATGATACCTGTGTTGGTGGAACAATCAGGTATAGACGGAGAAACGAGAGTTAACTCTGTGACGAAGGAAGAGCGTCGTAATCTTGTCAATTTGTTCAAGGGTTTCAAATTGCAAGTAAAGAGAGCGAGGCCGGTAGCCGAAGCTATAGTGACAGCCGGCGGTGTACGTACAAGCGAGGTAAATCCGAGGAGTATGGAGTCTAAGCTTGTGCAGGGTCTCTATTTTGCGGGTGAGATATTAGATTTAGATGCCTATACAGGTGGATATAATTTGCAGATAGCGTGGTCGAGTGCGTATGCTGCGGCAGAAGCTATAGCAAAGAAGAGGTGGTAAGATGAGCTACAAGTTTTGTGTGGCAATAGACGGGCCGAGCGGAGTGGGCAAGAGCAGTCTTGCAAAAGCTGCAGCGGCACGGTACGGTTTTTTGCATATGGATACGGGCGCAATATATAGGACGGTAGGTCTGGCGGCGAGTCGGGCAAAGGCGGATCTGTCAAATGAGGGCTCAGTAATGGATGTACTGCGCAAATTGGAGATTAGGGCAGATTACGGAGATAAGGGCGAGCAGCGCATGTATCTAAACGATGAGGATGTGACTGAAGAAATACGAATGCCTGAGATATCAACTTGTGCGTCTAAGATATCGACATTGGGAGCGGTACGGGAGTACTTACTTGAAATGCAAAGGGCTATGGCACGTGAACGCAGTGTTGTGATGGATGGTCGGGACATAGGTACAGTGGTGTTACCTGATGCTGATGTGAAGATATTCTTGACGGCGAGTGCTGAAAAGCGTGCAGAGCGCCGTATGCGGCAACTTGAGGCAAAGGGTACGACCGAGGATTACGAGAGGGTGTTGAGCGATATCATTACGAGAGATGAACGTGATAGTACACGTGCGGCAGCGCCTTTGGTAGCGGCTTCGGACTCGGTGCATCTTGATACGAGTGAGATGAGTTTAAACGAGAGTGTAGAGGCCTTGTGCCAAATAATAGAAAACAAGATAAGCGGGAGATAAAATGAGCAGTGTAAATGATAAGATAAAGGGCTGGTACAGATTTATAGTAGCGATATTGACACCCTTAGTGCACTTGGTGTATCCGCATAGGGTGGTGGGTCTGGAAAGATTGCCTGAGGGCTCGGTTATGATTTGTGCAAATCATTCGAGCTATATAGACCCTATATTGTTAGCTGTAGGATTTGGTGGTAGAAAGTATATTCGGTTTATGGCGAAGAAGGAGTTAGCATCTGTGTTTTTCGTCGGTATGTTGTTGCGCAAGGTGGGAGCTATACCTGTAGATCGAGGTGCAAATGATATAGAAGCCGTAAAGAACTCTATAAGGACATTAAAGAGTGGGGAACGCCTCATGCTGTTCCCTGAGGGCACGAGGGCGGATAAGCACGGAGAGGTGGCGGCAAAGCCCGGAGCCATACGCATAGCATCAAAGGTGAAGTCACCCATACTTCCGGTGTACATACCACGCGATAAGCGAGCGTTTCGTCGCTTCGATATAATAGTGGGAGAGCCGTATATGGCAGAAGTGGGCGAAGATAGAAGTTTTGAGATAGCTGCAGAGGAACTCATGGACAAGATAGAGTTATTGGGGGCGGAATAGATGTCGGAGATTATACTTGCTAAAAGTGCTGGTTTTTGCTTCGGAGTTTCACGATCTGTACAGGTAGCTGAGGAGGCGCTGGAACAGGGGCCTTGTTTTAGTTTGGGTGAGGTAATTCACAATAAATCTGTAATGGAAGAATTAAACTCAAAAGGACTTAGTGTAGTAACTAAGGCAGAAGAAGTGCCGGATGGAGCGAGGGTAATAATAAGAGCGCATGGCGTGGGCAAATCTGAGTATGAGGTCTTAGGGCGAAAAAAGGCGGAGGTGCTTGATGCGACCTGTCCATATGTCCGGGCTATACATAAGATAGTGAGTGAGGGCAGTGCACAAGGAAAACAGATACTTGTTTTAGGTGCGAGAAGTCATCCCGAGGTGCTGGG
>CAYJPS010000224.1:0-2715 GCA_964372135.1 uncultured Treponemataceae bacterium
TATCGTATGTAATAATTTAATTTTTATTTAACTATGCTGACTGGCACCTATTTCTGTATTGAAAGGTCAAAAAGAAGCTTAACCTATCCAAAAAACGCTAATAAAAATAGAAGCGTGGCTTAGTGTTTCAACATTGCACTTGCATATTTAATCGGGGCACCTATTTTAACCTCATTTCTTTTTTGCGGCTTAATATTTTCGTGAAAATTGATCTTTGGGAGTGGGTAAACGAGCAAACTGTGCGCAACCGAGCACGCGAGCCGAATACTCAGCTGATGCTTTTTTAGAATTGTGGGTCTGATTTCCAATATAGACATTTAAAACTCATAAGCTTTTAAGCTTACTGGGGCGCATTTCTTATTTCAGTTTATTTGGGACAGGTGTGCTAAGTTTGTGGAGAAAAAAATCAATCTTGACTTTGTCATATCTTAGTGATAAAATAATATCAATCGAAGCTTACTCTTTGCTTAAAGTCAGATCTAAAAATGCTCAAATTCTGCTTAAAATCGTATATTGTTGTTACTTCTCTTGCTTTCTTGATTTTTTCAAGTATGAAGCAAGCATTGTTAATACCTATTATTCATTCTGATGGTGCATTTCAAACTGCAAGTGCCGTTTTGAGAATTTCTATAGGAGAGATTCCGGGGCGTGACTTTTTAACCTACCTTGGAGTGGGTCTGAATTATATTGTTTCTTTTCTCTCAATTTTACTTGGCTCAAGTTTAACTGATACTGTAACTGCCTCACATTTAATTGTTTTCTTATCGCTATGGATAATGTATTTCACAATTTTAATTTGTGTTTTCCGTCGTCAATTATTTTTCAACATCCTAACTATAAGTGGCTTTTTAACAGTATTATCTATAACTGTAAATGCTAAATTCGAAATAGGCATATTTCATTTCATCAGTGGCCCTGGCAACTCACTGCTACCACTTAGAGCACTTCTACCTTATTTATTGATCATAATAAGTTATCGTATTTTTTTAAAATCCTGCTATAGTTTACGTGATGCCATACTTTTGGGAATGATTGCTGGTGTGGGGGTACTTTGGTCTAACGATTATGCTTACACCAGTCCTGCTTTGTTTTCTGTTCTATTTTTAGTGTGTCTAATGCTTAAAAATAATAATAGCAAATTTAAACTAATAATAATATATTCTATTTCAGCGTCATTGAGTGCAATTGTATATTATATACTGGCAACTGGTCTCTCTCCGCTCACCATGATTCAGTATAATTTTATCGACGTCCGACCCGATCAGTGGTGGTATTTCTCACCATACTCTCATAATAGCCGTATCTTGGGAATACGAGATTTCATTTCTATTTTTTCACACATTAATCTTATTTGGATGCCTATACTCTTTGCTGCGTTCTTTATACTAGGTGTGACCAAAAAAAGCATACCTTTTCTCATCCTTTCTTTTATAGGTTGGACTCTTTTTTTAAGTGGAATCTTAACGTCAGTTGGTGGCCATTACATTACAAGGTACTTTTTGCCCTGTTTTTTCTATATTAAAATACTACTTATTTGTGCGGTAATCTTTCTTATACACTTTGTAATAAAGCAAAAACTCACAGCGAAGTATCAAAAATATGCCCGATTGTGGATTATTTTACTTGCGGCTGGAGTTTGTTCCTTTATTACTACTAAACAGTGCTTTTCTTATATAATGAACAAACATAATTATGCTCAAAATACTGAAAAATTTTATTATTATCCCTCTTTAGAAGGATACATTGAGACAACTTGGAAACCTTACTTGGATTTCATTGAAGGCAATCGCAAAGCAACTGTTTTAGAAGAATATTGGGGTATCTGGAGTAGCATCGCATTACAGAAGAAAAGCCAACGTGTAGACTCTTGTATTCATGCTTTGGGGGAAGAGCGAGAAAAGTATATTTCACTTATTGATTCATGCGATTACGTTATAACTACCAGAAATACTGTAGGTACGTATCAAAATTGGAGATTATCTATAAATTATGAATTTTATAGAAAATTACTACAAGCATGGACGCCTATATTTAAATCACCACATACAATAGTGTGGTCAAAGTCAAACGATAATCGTTTAACAGAAAAAGTTCCTGCTTCAATAAGTAAAGGAGGGCAATCTTTACAAATACCATGTAAAGAACCATCATTTTATGATGTTGAAATAGAAGTTAATACTGTATATAAATCCAGAGGCTTATTCTTATTAAAAAACAATATTTGTGATAAAGATATACCGAACTATGTTTCACTTAGTCCATATAAAGATAGACACTTTATAATTGTTTACGCCACACCTGACTCATGCGAGTTTGATTTGAAAAAAATTGGTGGGATTGATAACTCCATTAAAATAGTCAAAGTTACAGCAAGACGAATTTCGTCGCTAGATCCTGATTTATATATCGCTGATAAGATTAATATAAAAGAGAAATAATTTTACGATGCTAGATCTTAAAAAATCAAGATCAATTAGCTACAGATTTATCTCGCTTTCGTCTCCATCAGCACCTCCTCCATCTCCTCCACCCCCATATTCAGCATACTCAACATACTACTCAGATGCTTCTAACTCACTCCTATTGCCCTTGCTAGCTCAGAGGCGTTCTTGAACTCGCCTGTCATCAATATCGCTTCAATTTTCAAGGCATTGGCTAAGAGGATGGCGCGTGCCGTGGGTGTCTGTTCTCGGGGCTTGGCTTGCGCTGCTAGCT
>CAYJPS010000225.1:0-2696 GCA_964372135.1 uncultured Treponemataceae bacterium
TTTAGCTTATTTGTCACTCATAATAAATGAGTTTTATTTTATTCAGTAGGCATTACTGTACAGATAAAGTTTTAAGGATAGAGTATTAATTGCTATTGGGATTTATTTAAAGTAGAGGATTGAAACATGTCAATAATTTTAAGATCGAATCTATCTTTATGGTTGTGATCTTCAGGGAAATAAGGCTCTGCGTCAGGATCAGTGTTAAAATAATCATCAATTGAGTCACTTACCCAACTTACATCAACATACTGTTCATAATCATTAAAATTAACAGATAATTCTTCTGGTAATTTTAATAATAATAAACTATCAATTACTTCAATGGCATCATTTATGACTTTAGCTTCAGCTTCCACAATACATTTATTTTCGTTGCCGTAATAATATTCTTCTTCAAATAAATTACCCAATATATCGTCATATTCATAATTATTTTCCAAATAAAATTGTATTGATTCTTCAATTGCATTTTTTACACAGAGAATCTTACACGAATCATACTTGGAGTATTCATAAATAATATTAATTATTTCGCTCAGCTCATCAAAATCAATGCTTTTAAATAAGTTTGTAAAACGTTCTTGAGAATTCAAAATAGCATCAATTTCATAGTATTCAAATAAATCATCTTCAAGAAATGCTTTTATAGCATTAGTATGTGTGCTATCCAGCGCTTTGATTGAGAAGGGCTCTAATGGTTCACATTCTTCGAAAAATTCTGTTACATAATGCCGATAGCGAGTATCTTGAATTTTATAAATGCCTACAAAATATATGATACAATGGCGTTTATGTCTGCCATTAGAAAAAACGTAGTTTAAAATTTCTCCAGATTGAAATACACGAAGAGTATGCGTATAATATAGTTTTTTGTCTAATCGCCTTAGTTGATCAATAGAACATAATTTTGATATAATAGATTTTTGCTCACTTAAATTGTCTTTGATTTGAGAGTCCAAATAATCGTTTACTGAAGGATTAATCATTGATATTGTTTTTCTTGACTTTTCATCAACAATCTTTACAAATGATTCATTTAGACGTATTAATGAATTATTGAAATTATTTATGCTAGTATCAATTCCATTAATCTGCGATACGGTCTCATTATAACAGTTTTTTACATACTCATATGGAACGCTAGTGTCAGTTAAGGAGTGTATAACGCGCAATAGTGCCCTATCCGCAGGCTGCAGCTTGTGCTGATATTCATTATCCCAAACTTTCAGAGGATTATTGAGATTTTCGTATATATAGTTTAGATATTCTGATGCATGAATTTGCTCATAATTTATCTTTTTCGTAACATGTTCTATAATACGTGGGTTATAATTGTGATGCTTAATAATGTTGATATAATCTTTGTTTTGTAGTAGTGAGCAAAAATGCGAAGATGGTATATGTGTAAAATAAAGGTGATTATATAGTATTTTAGCTTTTTCTAGAAAATTTAACAAGTTCATGTCTATGATGTGAATTTTGCAGTGTTCATCTTCAAAAAAAGATTCTAGTTCAGCATCTTTTAGTCTAGCATCATTAAATATTGTAATACGAGAGTTGAGTATTATTTTTTTAGTGTTTGTATTCTTAATATGATTAATTAAAGCTACAAGCTCGCGTCCTTGTCCTGATTTTATTTCAAAATACGCCTGACCTAAGCAATCATCCAAAAAAACGATTTCTTTGAGTTGAGGGCTTGTGGTTAATGCCTTTTTTATGGAGCTAAGCTCAGCGACTGACGTGGTATAACGTACTTTATAACCTTGGTTGACATAATGTAGAACAAGCATTTTGGAAGTCATACTTTTTCCTACACCAGGTGCGCCAGTAATAAATAGAGCCTTATTGAAATTCAAAATTTTTAGTGATTCATCATATGCACTTGTTTGAACGAATCTTTGAGCGTCAGATTGAATATTATGAAAACAATGCTCACTGTCAATTAGTATATCGCCATTCAGCACTGTTTCTAGTACCGATGTATGAGATAGCCATAACTTAAAATGTAATTTTAAAATATCACTGTTGTTAACATCTTTAAAAAAATCATTTATTTCAATTCCTGTAATTATATTATCGCAGGAATCCATGTATTTTGAGAATAAAAGATATATTTCTTGAATGTTTGAATGAGTTAATTCATTTGAGCAGCAGATGTAGTATTGCTTAGGATTTAATCTTGCTACCTTTGCTTGTTCTTTTTTTAGTGCTGAGCGTAATTGAGAAAATGAAGATCGAGAGAAGTGTTTTACTTGGACAATAATATTTTCGTTTTCATTTATCAAATCTATCCCCTTGTCCCGCCCTGAACTAAATTGCCGAAACTGTATGCCAAGCTTCCTGGTCATTATATCTGCACATAATTCTTCAAATTCGCGATCATTCAAGGTATAAAAATTTAGCATAGAGATTAGATGAAATTACGATTTTGAGATTTCGCTCAGATAGTAGATTTCTGAGCCCTCCTCTTCTAGGAGAGAGGCGTAGTCGCAGAATGCCTGAGTCTTGGGAGCAGTTTCAAGAGCTGCTTGAGCCGCTTCCATAGAGTCCCACCAGAGCATTTCAACATAGAGGTCTGAGTCGCTGCGCTGCGTGAGGGTGCGTTTTTGAAAGCCAGCGATTTCAGATTTGAGCATTCTGGTGAATGCGGATGAGGCGTTCATCAACTGCTCTTGGCTCACGCCTGCTTTGGC
>CAYJPS010000226.1:0-2666 GCA_964372135.1 uncultured Treponemataceae bacterium
TGCTATTGAAAGAGAAAAGCGAAGTATTTCGCTTGATAATATACAAAAAATTGCAGATGCACTTGAGATTGAAACATATTTACTTTTTTTAGAAATAGAATGTAAATATAGAAGTGAATAATTAAAACATAATACTAATATAATAATAGGAGGAGACTAGAATGTTTTTCTTTTCAGATTTAAATGACGAACCGGTGGTGAATACCGTGAATAATACTAATTTAGAGTATATTAAAATCATAGGCTTATTTGGTACTCAAAATGTAAAAATACATTTTGATAAAATGGTCAATATTTATATTGGAGAAAATGGTCTAGGTAAAACTACAATTTTAAATTGTATATACTACATTCTGGAAAAAAAATTCGATAAGCTAATAGATATTGACTTTGATAAAATAGTGGTAAAATTTAGAAATGAACAAAAAGACTATGAAGTAAATGCAGAAGATATATCAGCGTTTAACTCTAAAAGAATGTCTAGAAATAGATTTAGAGAAACCGATATCGAGTATATACTATCAGACATACTAGATACTGATAGACAGATGTACACTGTTGATGATGAAAGCATTGATATTGCGGTTTCAAGACTGTCAAGGATGACTGGGATGCCATTTTCTATGGCACGAAAATATGTAGCAAATTATTTAAATCATAACCTATATAAGAATAACAAGAAAAAAGGGAAAAGTGATTTTAAAAATGTAGACAATCTGATAGCTGCAATTGACAAATATATTGAACAAAAAATACTTTACTTTACCACATATAGAAAAATTGAAAATGATTTCTCAAAAATTCTAAGCAAAGAAGATCGTTACAATGAATCTGATTTGCTTATACAATTTGGAATGAATGACGTTGAAAAATCAATAAAGAAAATATTGACAGCGGTTAAAGATAGCTCAAGAGAAAGCTTCAATAAAATGACTGGGGTATTACTTAACCAATACGCATCAGGCAATAATTATCAAAATAACACATTATCTAATACAGCAATCGATATAGAAATGGCTGAAATTATACTAGCTCGTTTGGGCGGGGAACTCTCAGATGAAGATAAAACTAGAATAGTAGACTTATTGATAAGTAAAGAAATTTATGATGCAAAATATGCTCATTTACAAAATCTTTTGATAAGGCTGATAGAAAATTACTATAAAGATAAAAAGTATGATGATAAAATCAAGAAATTTGCTGACACATGTAATAAGTATCTCAATGGAAAAGAATTTAGATATAATCAAAGTGAATTAACACTAAATATCTACTTAAATGACTCTGAGTTTAATGGTGACGATAGAACTTTTCTGCAAGCCTATTTAAGTAAAGATAAAAAATCAATTATTAATTTATCCCAACTTTCTTCAGGTGAAAAGCAAATTGTTTCTTTATTTTCAAAACTTTATTTGGAAAGTGATAAAGAAAGTATCCTTATTATTGATGAGCCAGAACTATCTATTTCAATGAAATGGCAAAGAATGTTACTTCCAGATATTATACGTTCTGATAATTGCAAGTTGTTGTTGACTGTAACTCACTCTCCATTTATTTTTGAAAATGAGTTTGATATGGATGCAAAAGAGATGCGTCAGAGTATTGACCCTTGTACGTATTAAAAGGAGGGTCAATTATGCAAAATACAAATGAAGAATCTCTTTTAAAGGAAATGCGTGAAGGCAGAGAAAGTGCAAATGCGGCATTTGTAAATTTTACTGATAATTATAAGAATTTTACAAGCCACGTTTTTTGCTTTTATGAAGGTGAGGATGGGAAATATTATAATCAGAGAATAAAACAAAATGTTGGTAATGATATCGTTCCTATTCGTGTAGGTGGTAAAAAAGATACTATTAAAGTGTGGACAAGGATAACTAGTGATCGTGATTATTCAAATGTGTCCAAAATGTTTTTTGTTGATAGAGATATGGATGATTCGCCAAGCAATATTAATAATGATCTATATATTACTCCTTGTTATTCAATAGAAAACTTATATGTTCACCCTATTGTTTTATGTAACATATTGGAGTCGGAATTTTCAATTAACTGCACACATACTGATTATAATAAATGCGTTGAAACGTTCAATACGCTATATTGCGAATTTTGTGAGCACATGTTGGAATTTAATGCACTTGTTTTGCTTAGAAAAAGAAAAGGCTTGGGCAACGGAAGAGTTAGTTTAAGTGATATTAAAACAAATCAACTTCTGCTAATCACATTAGATAGCGTACAAAAAAATGACAAATACGATGCTCTAATATCTCAATTAAAATTACAGATAGATGTTGAAGAGCATGAAGTCGTGGAAGCAATGGACGAAATTAGATCTAAAGGAAATTTGGGAAATCTGTTTAGAGGTAAAAATCAATTAGCCTTTTTTGTTAAGCTAATCACCTTATTGAAACAAGCAAGAAAAACAGATTTTTTCACTACCGAACACCCTAAGGCAACTATTCATGTGGACTCAAATGCATTAAGTTCTTTAAGTCAATATGCGTTAACACCAGATTGTTTAACCAGTTTTATTTCAAGCCACAAAATCAAAAATACATAGCTAAAAGGACGAGGAGATTTAAACCTTGTCCTTTTGTTATTAAAATAAATTTTAGTTTTAGATTGACATAAGGGTGCCTGAGGTCGTGCACACGTATCTTTTT
>CAYJPS010000227.1:0-2641 GCA_964372135.1 uncultured Treponemataceae bacterium
CAAAATAATTATTAATTTTTAATTGTTAATTATTAATTATTCTGCTATACTCTACTCATGTCAGGAAATACATACGGAAAACTTTTTAAAGTAACAACCTTTGGAGAATCACATGGTGAAGCTCTCGGTTGCGTAATTGACGGATGCCCCGCAGGAATACCCATACTGCAAGATTACATTCAACAAGAACTCAATAGAAGAAGACCTGGAAAGCACGGCGGCGAAAAAAATGCGGCCGTTACACCAAGAAAAGAAGCAGACGAAGTAGAAATATTAAGCGGAACCTTTGAAGGCCTTTCTACAGGCGTTCCAATAGCGCTCCTCATTAGAAACGAAAATCAAAACTCAAAAGACTATTCACATTTAGAACATCTTTTTAGGCCGGGGCACGCAGACTACACATTTTATAAAAAATATGGCATTCGCGATTACCGAGGTGGAGGACGCTCATCGGGAAGAGAAACAGCAAGCCGTGTTGCTGCAGGCGCAATTGCAAAAACAGTCTTACAAAACGCAACAGACAACCCAATAGAAATAATTGCATATACAAAAGAAGCATGTGGGATACAAGCACCAAAAGATTTAGCGATTGATACATCAATAATAGAAAGCAATGCCATGCGCACACTAGATAATAAAACATCTGAAAAAATGCTAAAAAAAATTGAAGAGCTTCAAAAGCAAGGAGATAGCGCAGGAGCAATAATTGAATGCATCATTAAAAATGTTCCAGCAGGACTTGGAGAAACCGTGTTTGATAAACTGGATGCAGAACTTGCAAAAGCAATGCTATCTATTGGAGCGGTAAAAGGCATAGAATTTGGGGCAGGATTTGAAAGTGCAAGAATGACTGGCTCAGAATGGAACGATGAGATGATTATCAATGATACTGGAGATCCAACCTTCAAGACAAATAATGCTGGTGGAATACTAGGCGGGATGTCAAATGGCAACGATATCACCTTTAGACTTGCCATAAAGCCTGTTCCAAGCATAAGTATAGAACAACAAACGGTGCAAAAAAATGAAGACGGAAGCTATTCCAATGCGAGTATTCAAGTTACAGGCAGACATGACGTATGTTTAGCACCAAGAATTGTGCCCGTAGTTGAAGCTATGGCTGCAATAATACTTGTAGATTTATTCTTACAAAACAAAACACACAATTAATTTTTCCTCACAGTGAACGTGATATTATAGGAGTTCATTTTGCCAAAAATACAAAATAATGCAATACCACATATAAGGCTGCCAGTAATTTTCAATATCATTTTTTGGACTATTTTTTTTAGTTCTTTTTACAGTTATATAAATTATTTACAAAATGCAATTGCAGAGCCTTTATCTACTCTCGACAATGCACGTTTTGAAGGAATTTCTCAAAGTCTTTATGATAGAAGTAGTTCACAACCTTTAGAGTGGGATGAAAGTATTCTGCCAACATCTGCACCATATATCCATGCAAAATCGGTCATTATAATAGATTTAAACACAGGAAGTATTCTATATGAAAATAATGCCGATGAAGTAATTCCTCCTGCCTCAATGACAAAGGTTGCTGCAATGTATGTGGTTTTTGAAGAAATTGAAAGTGGACGAATTAGCTTAAGTGATTATGTACCACTTCCGCCTGAAGCGTGGTCTATAAATGCACCTCCTGAATCTTCTTTAATGTTTTTAGGAGCTGGACATATTGTAACATTACAAGAAGTTCTTCTAGGCTTAAATATATCGTCGGGCAATGATGCAGCCGTTGCAGTAGCGAGCTATGTATCAGGTTCGATGGAACGATTCATTGAAAGAATGAATGAGGTTGTGCAAGAAGCAGGTTTAACACAAACGCGCTTTTTTGACTCATCTGGCTACTCTGCAAAAAATACCACTACTGCAAGAGAGTTTGCAAAATTTGCCCGCCTCTATGTGGAAAAATACCCAGAAACGCTTACATTATTTCATACAGTACCCCAAATTGCCTATCCACAAGAGCACAACCTCCCTCCATCTAGAATCGGTTTAGATTTTCCTATTGTCCAAAAAAACACAAATCCAACAATTGGTGTTATAGAAGGTGTTACGGGCTTAAAAACTGGCTTCATAGATGAGTCGGGGTTTAACCTATCGCTTACCGTAGAACGAGATGCAATGAGTATACTGAGCGTCATTATGGGAGGACCCGGGCGTAACTCGAGAGAAGGCCAAGCATATCGTTTAGAAGACTCAATTAGTATTGTAGATTATGCCTATTCGAATTTTCAAACTGCTGGGTACAATACAATGGTACAATTAACACTTCCCGTATTAAATGGAACAGAGAAATTACTTTACGCCCGAGAAGCATGGCACAAAGGTGTTACGGTTCCTGCACGTGCAAAGTCTCTTTCAAGGGAAGTTGTATTAGAACCATTTGCAACAGCTCCAATACAGGCAGGGGATATCCTTGGCTACGTAGAGTACACTGCAGACGGTATACAAGTGCAAAAAGTTCCTCTTCTTGCCGATAGAAACATCGAAAAAACATGGGGATTACAAATTGCGGTAGATTACATGATAGGAATTGCTTTAAACAATTAAGATGAAATAATTTTAGTGGTACATTCGAGTATTTTCAGTCTTTACAAAAAATAATAATCTGTGCCCATCT
>CAYJPS010000228.1:0-366 GCA_964372135.1 uncultured Treponemataceae bacterium
CCCACATTCGGAATTATCGGTGTGTCGTTTTCCGAGTGACAGTCACAGTAGGGCGAAACATCTATGACCAAGCTCGCATGGAAGTGAGGTCTGCCCTTTACGACAGCTGCCGCATACTCCGCCATCTTCTTGTTCAAATCATCCTCAGCCGTATCCCAGTCTACATCTATGGCGTTAAATGCACAGGCGCCTATACACCTACCGCAACCCGTACATACATCCTTGTCTATGTTCGCCTTACCGTCTGCGCCGAAGCTTATCGCACCGTGTGCGCACATTTTTGAACATGCCTTACATTTCACGCATTTATCCGCAACAACAAAAGGCTTACCACCTGAATGCTGCTCCTTCTTACCGGCCCTGCTA
>CAYJPS010000228.1:376-1567 GCA_964372135.1 uncultured Treponemataceae bacterium
TGTTCTTTATCGCTCCGCCAAAGCCCGTCATCTCATGGCCTTTGAAATGGTTCAAAGATATGAAAATATCCGCATCCATTATCGCCGTGCCTATCTTCGCTTCCTTTACATACTCGCCGTCTACAGGAACTAAGGTCTCATCCGTGCCCTTCAGTCCGTCCGCTATTATCACATGACATCCCGTAGAAAAGGGTGAATAACCGTTCTCATACGCCGCTTCCATGTGCTCTAAGGCATCTTTTCTACGTCCCACATACAGCGTGTTGCAGTCCGTCAAGAAAGGCTTGCCACCCAAGGACTTTATAACGTCCACCACTACCTTAGCATAGTTAGGACGCAAATACGCCAAGTTCCCCGGCTCACCGAAGTGAATTTTAATAGCCGCAAACTTGCCCTCGAAGCTTATGTCCCCTATGCCTGCCGTACGTATAAGCTTCTCAAGCTTAATGAGTAGATTTGTGCCCGGCAATGCACGCATGTCCGAGTAATATACCTTGCTTTTTTCCATCTTTCGCTTCTCCTTATTAACTATATATGTCCGACGCTTAAGTCGTCGGAGTTTCCTCTACAGACGGCACTTCCGTACCGCCCGTAGCATCCCCTGTTGTGTCGCCTGTTGTGTCGCCCGTAGCGTCGCTTGTGGCATCGCCTGTGGTATCACCCGTGGTGTCACCTGTGGTGTCCGAGCTCGCCTGCAAAGATTCTATATACGCATCCATATCGAAAAACGAGTCCATGCCGCCCTCTATCTCACCTGTCGTGGAATATAGATATCCGGTCTCGTCACGAGTCAGTATATTCACATGCTCTGCTGTTATCTCCTCATCCCATGGGTTTAAATACTCATTGACCATCGCAAGCCACTCATCTAAATATATACTGACATACGAGGTGCCCTTAACCGCATCTTGCGGATTGCCCGGCAAAAGGTGCATGCGGATATCCTCGGGGTCACACATCAAAAATTCTCTCGCTAAGAACGACATGTTTGCCGTATCGAGATCCGTTTCCAAGTTCTCAGTCACTATAGATATTATATCGGGTAGGTCAGGAATATTGCCGGCATCAAGCAGCTGATACGCCGCCGCTAAAAGTAGCGCCTGCTGAGTATCTATACGCCCTATATCCGCATTTGCATATCCCATACGATAACGATACACGTGCATGGCAGATTCGCCGTCGAGTAACTGA
>CAYJPS010000228.1:1577-2620 GCA_964372135.1 uncultured Treponemataceae bacterium
CGCATTATAATACATGTTCATGGCAACATCAAAGTAAATGCCGCCTATGGTGTCTACTATAACCACAAAAGCATCTATGGTCACTATTGCATATGCATCCACCGAAAACCCTAAAAGATCACGTACGCCGTCTACCAAAGACTGTGCGCCATCGCCGTTTGCCACATGACCTGTCGCATACAGGCTGCTCGCCTTCTTCACCGATTCCGTCGAGTTCACAAGCGTGTCACGTGGTATGGTCACCACGTCCACCGTATGCTCCTCTACATTAAGGCTGACAACCATTATGGAGTCTATATTATAGCCCACTTGGTCACGTCCCGCCACGAGTATATTGTACACATTAGGGTCTCTACCCTCAGGCACATCACGGTCGGGTACCTCCTCTGTCGGTTCCGGTGTCGGTACCTCTGTTTGCTCCGGATTTGCACTCTCTGTAACTTGCGGCGTTGTCGTACTTGTCGCAAGTCCCGGTCCGTCACCGCTCAGTGTCGGTGGTTCCTCCCACAATGAATACACACCCACCACAACTAATAGCACTACAAGCACACTGCTCAAGGCTATCATTGCCGCCTTTTGGCGCTTCTTTTTCTTGTTTGTATCAGTAGTACCTTCTGCTTGTGTTTTCTTTCTCTTATTCCCATACAGCTTCAATATCTTCACCCTTATTTTTCTGTTTTATCTTTTAGGACAGCATTGCGCCACTTATTGTTCCCTTGCCTATTTTAATTTCGCCGGAATTGTGTTATTATTTTCAAAAAAAGGAGGTTTATTTATGACCTTAAACGAAGTTCTTGATTTTTCTCTCTTAGGCATCTCAGTAAAAACCGTGCTCGGTGTAATATTTGTTGTTATTGCGGGTATGATACTCGGCAAAATCCTATGCAATGTCGCCGCTCGTGCACTCGAACGCAGAAAGACAGATGCCGCACTATCGAGATTTTTAATCACCATGGTGAAACTGCTCGTCAGAGCCCTCACACTACTCATAGCACTCGATATTTTGGGCATACCCATGACTTCAGTTTTCGCCGCATTAGGTG
>CAYJPS010000229.1:0-2618 GCA_964372135.1 uncultured Treponemataceae bacterium
ATAAAACAAGTTTATTGATAAAATCTTGTATACCTTGCTTATCCTTGTATAAAGGTACTAAAAGAAAGCCCTTTGACCGCTCTGCCCCGCACGATCCATTTGCGAGGGGTTAAGTTTTCGTTTTTATTTTAACTCAAATGGTAACTGGCATCAGCTTATTTTCTTTTTTTGAAAAAATATAAAACTGCGAGTAAAGTAAGTATAATAACAACAATAATTATACTAACAATTCCAACCCAATGTGCCTTTTCAATAACATAAATAGATGTAGGTCCATCTGCCCCACCAATAATTCTTATAGACGCTGAGTCCTCAATAGAACATCCTGTAAAGAAAACTACCATTAGTATCATTCGATAAAATATTTTATTCATATACTACCTACTACTTTATCCATTTTTTTGCCATGTCTTATTATAGCATAAGAAAAATGCTAAAACAATGAAAACCTTAATAATTTCCTTTAAGATTGACATTCACATTTCATTGTAATAAAATATTCGATAAGATATCCAAGGAGCTAATATGGAGAAAACCCATTGCTACACATATTTTGCAGTTACAGGTACATTTAACCCTGATGAAATTTCCAAAAGACTAAATTTGCAACCTACAGAAAAATGGGCTATTGGTGACAGCCGAAAAGATGGTTCGAAGCACACTTTTTCCAATTGGCGATATGGTGACTGCAATGATTATGATGTCAATGTAGAGAATCAGATGAGAAAAACAATTTCCAATCTTATCTCCTTAAAAGCTGATTTGCTTAGAATAAAAAAAGACTATGATGCACATTTTCGTTTACAAGTTGTTCCTAGAATTTATACAAATGAAATATCTCCTAACTTAAGTCCACCGCGTGATATAATTGAATTTTTATATGAAACAGAAACAAATCTAGACATCGACTTATATGTTTATGATGAATAATTTTTAGCATGGTGGTGGTATTCCACTTAAATCGGAATTTTATAAACACAATCTTGCAAAATTTCTTTAACGGTATAGATAAAAAACACATTGCTCACAGTTCTATTCCGTTGACAATCCAGTAATAATGTAGTACAATTGTATTACATTAGCAGAAAAGGAGCATGTATGGCGAAGGAAGCAACATTACAAGTTCGTATGGACGCAGAATTAAAAGAACATGCAGAAAATCTCTATAGAGAAATAGGTACAACTTTTGCAGAAGCCGTAAGAATTTTTGCAAAACAAAGTATTATCTCAAATGGGTTACCTTTTTCAGTAACCGCTTCTGGAAATAAAACATACGGTATGCTTTCAGAATATGCTAATCCTTTGTTGATAGCAGAAGAAAAGAGCGCTTATACAGCCGCGATGACAAAAAAACATGCTAAAACTAATTGATGCAAATATAATTTTACGGTATTTATTAAACGACCATCCTCTGATGTCAGAAAAGGCCAAAGATGTTATAAATGAGGGAGCTTTTACATTAAATGAAGTAATTTGTGAAGTTGTATACGTCCTAAAAGGTGTTTATACCATAAAACGTGATATAATCGCAAATGTATTAAAAGAATTTATTAATGAAATTGCAATAGAACATAAACAAGTTATACTTGAAGCCTTAACTATATTCTCTGAAACATCATTTGATTTTGTTGATTGTATTTTAATTGCACGCAATAGAGTCTTAGGAGATGCGATAGTTAGCTTTGATAAAAAACTTTGTAAAATGTTACGGTAGAAAATATCATGAAATATTTTTGTTTAGACTATCAACGAACAAGCACTGCTTACCATGAGTTTTACCGTGGAAAATGGAATGGTAACGATTTTTGGAATGCTACTTCTTTTATGTTGGAAGACAATGATTTAGTTACCACAAAACTATACAAGGCTTTCAAAGCTGCAATTCCAACATATGATGCCTATGATAATACAGAAGTTACACCTGCAGACTGGGTTGTAATTTGTGAGTACGCAAATACAAACCTAGAAAAAGAGGCACAAGAAGCACTTACAGAAATAACACCGTGGATAAACGATGTTTTTGCAAAAGAAGGTCTTGTTACTATTTTAGGACTTTAAATATTTCATACCCGAAAATACTAGCAATTTTTTTTAGTTAAGAGTCTTCAATAAAAAGCTTTTTCCAACTTGCTTCATACGATTTTAATATATGGCTTTTTTCCAATAAAAGTTCGGTTGCATATGTAAGACCTAAGCTAAATGATTGAGACGCATCTCCTCCAAAAGAATGACAGAGTTCATGAATATATGTTGAAATAGCATTAAAAAATTTCTCTTTCTTAAAAATATTCCTCTTCAAATAAACAATTGTGACATCCCATGAAACACGAATTCCATACCTTACAATTATTGGCACTCGTTTTTTAAAAACCGTCGCCATACCATTATACACAGCGGCGTTATTAGTAATAACTCTGCGCTCAGGAATTTGAAAATCATCTCCCCAAAAATTCTTGAAAATTCTATGTATTATCTTTTCTAAAATATCAAAACATTTGTTTTCTAATTCGTCTGGCATATCATTTAATACAAACCCATTGTCTTCCTCACATTTATTTTCCAGTTTTCTTCCTAAATTTTCTCATTTAATTTATATAAAAAGAATTATTAATTCCTTA
>CAYJPS010000230.1:0-2617 GCA_964372135.1 uncultured Treponemataceae bacterium
GTTTGCCAATCGCTCTTCGTAAGCAAGCGCTCCGTCTTCTAAAACTTTTATCCTTACCTCTAAAGCCTCTTTTTCTGTTTTAGCTTTTTCCAATTGAATGTGTAAATTGTTATTATTAGCCTGTAATGTGTTCATTCCTTTTTCAAGTGACACAATATAATCTATAGTTGACTTTAAACGAGTTCCTAATAATTGTAAGTCTTTTGCACTTTCTATTAACTCTGATCCTTTTAACGGTTTGTTAGTAATAGATTTTTCGAAATTGCAGTTTTTTTGTTCTGTCTTTTTCTCAGAAATAGAACTACCCTGATTTTCAACAAAGTCATTTAGCCAATTCTCTAATGCATAAGACTTTTTTGAAATTAAACCATTTTTAGTTTTCGACATTGACAATGATGGCATCAAAATGCTGGAGAAATTTACTATAATCTTATTACTTAACTCGAGATGGGTGAGGTTTGGCAGAGGAGAGTGAACGCTTAAAACATCAATAAAATATTTTTCAACTACTTTATTAGAGTCTCCAAACGATTTCCCTTCTTTGTTTTTGGACTTCATTGTTATTTCACGTATTAATGAACTCAGGATAAGCTTGTTTTCGTTAAACAAATTAAAGGAATGACCCAAGAGATTTACCGCAATTTTGAACCCAATTCCCTTAACATTTAATCTGTATTCTTTACCTTGTAATATTTGACTAATTAATTTTTCTTTTTCTGCGTCAGGTTTGTTTTTAATAAATTGTATGACTGGCTCATAGCCAACAAAAGAAAAACCTTTTGTCAGGAATAATTCGCAATTTTCAGTGTATCCCTCATCTTTAAGCAAACTTACCATTGCATCAATATAAGCCTGTTTTTTTTCTTTTGAAGCGTCAGTTTTTTTCTCTGTTTTAAGTAGCTGTTCAATTTCATTATAATTCATTAGGTTTATCTCCGTTCTATTATATTTAAATAATTTATGTGCTCAAGATAACTTGCTATTAATCTCGCCATTTCTTCTATGACAGGTATTGTAACTGAATTTCCGAATTGTTTATATTTTTGCGTATCTTTCATGTCTTGAGGAAAACTAAATAAATCCACACCGGTATCGTCTACAAAACCATATCCAACAAACCCTTGTAATTTCCCCCACTCATTAGGTGTCATTACCCTAACAAATTTATTGTTAATAGGAGTTCTTTTATTGGGTGACAACAAACCTGAATAGTTAAATCTATTATCAAATATTAGATTTCGTTCTTTGCCCGATCCACCCGTTGCAAGTAAAGAATTAGCGATAACTTTATCTTTTGGGGGGAGATTGATAATTCTGTACCCAAAGCCGTTACCCTTGCTTTTTTGCCTTGCTAAATGTTTTTCTAAAGTTTCTAAATATCCTGATGCCATATAGTATTTTGCATCAACCGTTTCATCCATCAATTCCGTAAAACTATCATATAACATTGATTGTCTTCCAGTAGGCAAGGTCATTTCATCAAGATTTAACAAACTGTTTTCATCTTTAAATCCAATAATGTATGCTCTTGGTCTATTTTGTGGAACTCCGAAATCGCGTGAATTACGAATGAAGTCTTTTGAGTTAAATAAGAGTTCTCCATTATCGCTCAATTTTGCTCCCACAATTTTGTATCCTAAATCAATTATGAGTGTTTCTAATATATGCCTAAATGTTTCACCTTTACCGTGTGTTATAAGGTGGTCTACATTTTCGAGTAAAAAGGCTTTTGGGTTTGAGTTTTTTATAATCTCTGCTATATGTGTAAAAATTATGCCTTTATTATCATCATCAAATCCCGCTTGCTTTCCTGCTCTGCTAAATGTTTGACAGGGAAATCCAGCTAATAGCACATCATATTCTATAGTTTGAATTTTTTCTTTAAACTCATCCGATGTTAAGTCGTTATACGGATTTTCACCAAAAATATGCTCGTATGTTTCACAGGCATATTTATCAATTTCGGATGATAATACATTTTTGAAGTATCCTGTTTTTTCAAAACCTCTCCTGATTCCACCGATTCCTGCGCAGAGGTCTACTGTTTTATATATCATTTCCCTTACCAGTCTTTCCATTTTATCTGTGTATTATCGTAGGTAGTTATATATATATCTTTACATTACTTCAACCTACCATAATACCCACTCAATTTCTCATCACAAACTCTATCAATTTCGGCTTTCTCATCTTTGCTAAGTTTCTTCCAAACCGAGCTATCAACCTCAATAATCCCAAGTGTTTTTGTATGCCTAACCATCTGCATATCTTCAAAACGCTTGAAAGGATTTGCAAGCACATTGCGCTCAACATCTTTATCGGTATAGCCACCTTTGGCATAAATGCTATTGGCTTTTTCTATTACAAGTCCGCTTGCTCTGCGATTTTCGTAATACTCTTTAAAATAAGATACGATGTCAGCGAGCTTCACTCTGCCTTTTTCATCTGCATAAAGCAAAATTGCTTTGATTAGTACCGGCTTATATGAATAGCTCATATCCATCTGCCGTATCATATCCATAAACAAATCCTTGCGATTATCATCGCTGATTAATTGCCAGCCAAATTGCTCTGCATACTTTTCGAGCGTCTCCTCTTTAAAATACTTAAATGTTCT
>CAYJPS010000231.1:0-2596 GCA_964372135.1 uncultured Treponemataceae bacterium
GGAAAAAGAAAGGTTTAGTTGTTAATTAATAATTAAGAATTAATAATTAACAACTTAAGCTTGCAAGTTTAGCTTCATATATGAAAATCGTAAGTAATTTATTAAATAACTCTCGCGGGGTTTACTGTAATATTAATTATTACCTATTAATTGTTAATTACACTAGGCCCTTAATCAATTCTTTAAAAAAGCGTATTCCATTTTCTAAGTTTTCAATTTCAATATGTTCATCAAAGCCATGGACTGTTTTTCTTTGTGCACTAGTCATTGTGAATGGTGCAAAGCGGAATACATTATTGCAGATTCTTCCAAAATGGCGTGAATCACTTGCTGCTATCATAATATATGGAACAGGCACAATATCCGGAAAGCATTTATTAATAGTAGTTTTTAGATAGTCTAATTCTTTTCCTGTGTTTGAAATAATTGATGGCTCGTGCCCACTTATTAAAGACACTTCAATATTGTACTTTTTTGCTCGCTTTTCTAAGTCTTTTAGAATTGAATCGATTGTGTCCACTCCGCCTAAAAGGCGTAAGTTTGCGGTAACACTAGCGCTTTCAGGTAGTACATTTACTGCTGAACTTCCCTTTGCCATTGTAAAGGCGCAGGTAGTTTGTGCTAAAGCTCTTGACTCCCCACCTAAAAGTGTAAAAGCTTTTGTTATAAGTGGTGCAAAAAATCTTGGGGAGCGGAAAATTATATTCAGTGGAAAGGATACATGAGATGCACTACTTTTAAGCATTGATTCTAATGGAGGGGTGATTGTTCCTTTGAACGGTAATTTTTTTTCTATTTCGGACACAAAGCTTCCGAGCCTTCCAAGTGGACTTTGCTTTGGTGGAGCGCTAGCATGGCCTCCCTTGCTTTTTGCAGTGAACAGTACACTTGCAACACCTTTTTCGCATAGGCCTATCATGGCGGCCTTGTTTTTCATTGTTGGAAGAGGTGCATCTACAATTGCTCCACCCTCGTCTAATACAAACTCAGGATGCACTCCGCGTTTTTCAAGTTCTGCAACAATGTCAGGTGCTCCCCATCCAGCCGTTTCTTCATTGTGTGCTGAGCAAAGGTATATGTCTACTTCTGGTGTAAATCCTTCATTAATTAAATCTTCAAAAGTTTCAAAAAGGGCACAAAGGTAGCCTTTGTCGTCAAGGGTGCCACGTCCTCTAATTTCTGTATCGGTTATTTCTCCAGAAAATGGAGGATAGGTCCAACCCTCTGGGATAAGTTTTTTGTCAAAATCTTTACCTGTTGGAACTCCTGCCGGTACAACATCTTGATGTGCCATAACAACTATTGAGCGAGAAGGATCTTTTCCTTTCCATTTAAGTATAAATGTGTAAGAACCAATTATGGTCTTTTCGACAGTCTTAAATACATTTGGGTAAAGGCTTTTGAGTGTTTTATGTAATTGGTCAAAGTTTGCATTCTTTGTTTTAGGGGTATCTTCTGCAAGTGGAATTGATACTGTTGGGCACTGTACTATTTTAGATAAGTTTTGCGCGCTTTTAGGGATTGTTTTCATTTATATATTGTAGCAGAAATGGGATAGAAGTCAAGGGGCGGTTTTAATTCCAAATGCCTAATTAGGAATTACGAATAAAAGGGGGTAGAGCAAAGAAGAAAAGTAACTGTAAATGTATAGTATTTTTTTCTTGACAAGTTGTCAAAATGAAAGTATACTAAAAATATGAAAGCTATGACAGTGGGCGATTTGAAAACTCAATTCTCTAAGGTTCTTGATGAAGTGCAAGATGGCGAAGATATTCAAGTGCTATATGGCAGAGTAAAAAAGCCTGTTGCAGTACTTACACGCTATGAATCTTTTTGTGAAAATAGTAAGACACATATTCCAAAAAAACGAAAGCTTGGATTGTATGCAAATAAGGCAAGTTTTTCAGAAGTCGGGAACAGCAAAATAACTACAGAGGAATTCTTAGGGCTGTGAAGTACTTACTAGATACTCATACTTTTTTATGGGCGATATTAGATACAGAAAAGCTGTCACAAAAAGTATTTGATGTAATTGAGGATGAAAGCAATTCTGTTGTTGTAAATACAATTTCATTTTGGGAATTAGCAATAAAAGAGCAATTGGGTAAAATATCTTTTAATAATATTGACATTAGGCACTTTCCAAATATTGCAAGTGAATGTGGCTTTGAAATTCAGTCGCCGGAATCATATGATTTTGTAACGTATAAAGAATTACCACTATTACAAAATCATAAAGATCCGTTTGATAGAATGCTCATTCACACTGCAATACGAAATAATCTTATATTGCTTTCAAAAGACACAGCCTTTGAGCAGTACGTAGAACATGGCTTACAATTAGTGTGGTAATTTTTTATTGACTTTTTATAGAGGGTTCGTTGAATGGCTAAAAAACACTTTTTAAAACTTTTATTATCCTCGTTTTTGATTTTTTTGATTTATCTAATTATTATAGAATTTGCTCTTTTTTTGGAAGATGCAATTCTTCAATCGATAGTCGATTCATTTGACCATAATAATGATACCATTTTTAGTGGTATAGAAAATACCGAGGAAAAAGAATACTGGTTTAATTTTTTAATAGGAAGAAGTG
>CAYJPS010000232.1:0-2534 GCA_964372135.1 uncultured Treponemataceae bacterium
ACAGTCATTTTAGGATATATAACCGCATCAATTGGCATATTTATAGAGCTCATCATACTGGATAAATCAAAACCAACTCTTGAAGCATAGACTATCAAAACTTGTCCTAAAATAAATCCTAATCCGCCCGCAATGAGCCCAAAGGCAAGACCTTCAAAAAAGAGCATCTTTGTAAGCTCAAAGTCAGAATATCCAAGAGCTTTAAGCATTCCAATTTCATTTATCCTTTCATACATGCTAGCAACAAGAGAGTTTATTATTACCAAAGAACCTAAAAACATAATAATTGCAGCAACAAAATTAAGTATCAACTTTTCTATTTCCATCGTAGTGTATAAACTTCCCATCTGTGTTTTGTATGTTTCTATTGCATAATCGCCATACATAGCTCTCAAGTCGTTTGCAATGGTTTCTAAGTTTTTTTGGTCTTTAATCATTACAAAAACCTCTGTAGCGCCATCTTCCATTCTTAATAGTTTTTGAGCAGTTTGCAAATCCATAAACACTGTATTTTTATCAAAGGCACTCATGTTAAAGAGAGTGCTTGCAATAATTGGCGTTTTTGTTCCGTTGAGTGCACTATCAACAGTTGTAGCAACTACAAGCGGTGCGTCTCCCCTTGAAACATCTATCCGTTGTTGCAAATCCCTTCCAACAACAATACCTGTTTGAGAAACGCCTCCTTCTACAATTCTGTCTTTTATGTTATACGAATTGTTTTCTAAATCAAAACCAATGAGCGTTACGGGCACACTTTCGTCGTTTTGGCCAATAAAGCCTCCAAAACGAACCATTGGAACAACGCTTGCAATTCTTTCATCTTGCTGCAACGTTTTTTGCATCTCAGTTATGTCTGGAAGATATTCGTATAAGGGCATAAAACGCTCTTTTTCTAAAAACTCAGTTGTAGTAATTCGAATATGCCCCGTTTGATATTTTGCGTAGCCATTAATCATGTGACTAATCATGCCTTCGATAAATGCAGAAATGAACACAGAAGAGAGGGCAGAGACAACAATAACAAGAGCCGTTAAAAAGCTACGAGATTTGTAGCGAAGTATATTTTTTATAGCAAGTTTAAACATTAACATGGATTAGTCCTTATTTTGAATGCATTCAACAATGCTCATTTTTATGCTTTTTCGAGCAGGAAAATATGAAACAAGCATGGCAAAGAGAGGAATTGCTACTAAAGGCCCAACAAAGTAGATAGCATCCCACGAACTTTTCATAACGGGCGGAACATAAAAATCGGCGTCAAATACAAACTCTCCGCTCCCCGTTGCAGCAAGACTCGCAAAATCAAGTCCAATATTCGCCATTGGAATATTTATTAAAACCCCAATAAAAACACCGATAATTGCCCCAATTAAACCTATAAAAAAACCTTCAAAAACAAATATCTTTACAATTTCCTGGTCAAAAAAACCAAGGGCTCTCAAGGTTCCCATTGTTTTTCTTTTTTCCCATACACTTATTAAGACAGAGTTTGCAAGACCCAAAAAGGTAATAAGTGCAATTATGCCATAAAAAGGATACATAAAAGCGTTTTTTGTGTCATTCAGTGCTTGTAAATCTTTTGTAAGCTCATCGAGGCCAAGCACTTGTACGTTTGGATAGCCTCTTGAAATGTCTTCCTTTCTTTGATCAATATTTGATTCATTTTCAACTCGAATATTCATAAAAGTAATATTATCGGTATCTAGCATAGATTGAAGTTCGTTAATATCAATCATTACACCATTTTTAGAAAACAAAGCATTTGCCGAATTTAATAGCCCTCCTATTTCATACTCTGCAGATATAAAAGCTCCTTCTTTTGTTCTAAAGGTAATATTTACAAAGTCCCCCACAGAAAGATTCATGTCATGTGCTATTGAAGATCCTAACCAAGCCTTGTCACCAAGACTTTCTTCTGATGTTGTTTTTATATCAAATACATCACTAACGCTTTCAGCATCAACGCCAAAGATAATAACATTTAGAGCATCCTCGTAATTATCAACTTCGCCATTTAAGCGAATGGTAGGGGTATACTGCATTCCTTCAATTTCACTCAGTTTTGATGCATTAAAGGCAAACATATTTTCTGTTGTATACGGAAAATCTTCGTCAAAGTTCTTTTTGCGAACTTGAATATGAGCAGTATCTTCTTTTATTGTTTCTTCAAGGGAAATCGCATTAAAGCCACTCATAAGAGTTCCATAAAACACAAAAATTACCACACCCATACTTAGCACAGCAATAGTTCTAAAAGTGCGTCTTTTTGAGCGTAAAATATTTTTTATTGCCATCATAAAAAGCATATATTACACTCCTTGTGTTTTAACAATACGCCCATCTTCCAATGTAAACACTACATCGGAAATTTGAACAACGCGCTCATCATGCGTAGAAAATAAAACCGTTATACCTTCTTTTTTATTTATGTCAGAAATAAGCTCTAATATTTGCATACCATTTGCACTATCTAAGTTTGCCGTTGGCTCATCAGCAAGGAGCAGTTTAGGTTTTTTTACTAACGCACGTGCTAT
>CAYJPS010000233.1:0-2530 GCA_964372135.1 uncultured Treponemataceae bacterium
ATGGATTTGATATCGAACTGCAAGCAAAGTATGGTTTGGCTGCAGCGTCTATCACTGTTTCAGATGAAGCAACGGTAAGTGCTAAGATTGATGCACAAGCATTACAAAATAGAATAGAAGAAAAATAAAACATGTTGCAAGTATAGCAACAAAATGGAGATTTATATGTTAGAGTTAAAGGATTTTTTAGAGTTTTCACCTGAGGTTCAAAAAGCAATTTCAGAGAAAAAACCAATTGTAGCGCTTGAAAGCACTATAATTTCGCACGGTATGCCCTACCCTAAAAATGTGGAAATGGCAACACAGGTTGAAAAAATTGTCCGCGACAATGGAGCGGTTCCTGCTACCATTGCCATAATTGGAGGCAAGTTAAAAGTAGGTTTAACGGCAGAAGAGGTAGAATATTTTGGAAAGAAAGCCCTTACTATAACAAAAACTAGCAGAAGGGATATACCAATTCTTTTAGCGAAACAAGAAGATGGAGCAACAACTGTTGCTGCAACCATGATTATTGCAAATCTTGCTGGAATTTCAGTGTTTGCGACAGGTGGCATTGGAGGAGTTCATAGAGGTGCAGAAACAACAATGGATATTTCTGCAGATCTTGAAGAACTTGGAAACACAAATGTTATGGTTATTTGTGCTGGCGCAAAATCAATTCTTGATATTGGTTTAACTTTAGAATACCTTGAAACAAAGGGTGTTCCAGTAATTGGCTATGATACTGATGAGTTACCTGCATTTTATACAAGAAAAAGTGGTTTTAAAGTTGATTATAATATGCAAGATCCAAAAGAGATTGCAGATGCTTTTAATGTTAAATCTGCGTTAGGATTGCATGGCGGAATGCTTATAACAAATCCCATCCCAGAGCAATATGCTATGGACTTTGATTATATTACAAAAAGCATTGAAGATGCTGTAGAAGAAGCAAACAAGTTGGGAATAAAAGGCAAAGATACAACACCATTTTTACTAGATAAAATTAAACAAATAACAAAGGGTACTAGCCTTGATGCAAACATTCAGCTTGTGTACAACAATGCTGAACTTGCAGCAAAGATTGCTTGTAATTTGTAAGATTGTTATAAGTAATATGCTGTCCGAATTAGTATAAAAACATAAAATTAAATAACTGTAGGATTATTTTCATTGACTTCTCCATAGTTAGGGTGTATAATGTATTGGGGAAAGTGCCGATATATTAATAACTAACTCTTGTGTTCATTTGAGTAATGCAAAAAGAGGAAAGGGAGAGCAAAAATATGGAATTCGGAAATGCGAAAAGTGATCACCAAAGCACTATAAAAACAGTACTAGATGCTACACCTTTATGTATTAACTTATGGGACGATACCTTTAACAATGTTCTATGTAACAAATACGCTAAAGAACTATTTGATCTTGATAGTGAAGAACAATATTTAAAAGAATTTTCAAGTTTATCGCCTGAATATCAGCCAACTGGCGAAAAAAGTTCAGAGCTTGCAAAAAAGCATATTGAAAAAGCTTTTAATGATGGCATTAATATATTCAAATGGTTACACTGTAAAAAAAACGGCTCGGAAATACCTGCAGAAATAACCTTAACACGAATAAAGATTTCAGATAAATATTACGTTGCTGGTTTCACTCGCGATTTAAGAAATGAATTCTCTCAACACGTTTTGGAGGGAAATTTCTCTGAAATATACGAAGATTACTTTTTTGATAAAATTTCAGATGGCCTCTTACTTAAGAAGCTGTCTGAATTATCCAATGAGTGGTTTTTTTCGGTCGATATTCGTACTTCTCATATACAATACTATGGTATAAATGCAATTCAAAACAAAAATAATCAAGGTAAACCGCTTCCTTTAGAGTTGGCATTAGAAAAAGGTTTTGTTCACCCTGACGATGCTAATGTATACAATCTTCTTATTACAAATATGAAAAATGGAAGGCAGGAAGACCTTGATATTCGATATAAAATGCCAGCCGGAAATTTTAGATATTTTAGATATTCATACTTACCGGTGTATAATAAAGACGATAAACTTGTATTTGTTATAGGAAAAAGTACTGACGTTCATGAAGAAAAGATTTTGACTGAAAGGTCTATGATGGATCTTCTTACCGGTTGCTACAATAAGATTAGCGCAGAAAACATCATTTCAGAAAAACTTCTTAAAGACAAAAACAGACAACACGCTTTTTTTATTGTAGACATAGATAATTTTAAAGCAGTAAACGACAACCTTGGCCACTATTTTGGCGATGAGGTTTTAAAAGAAGTTGCAGCAGAACTTAAAGCCGTATTTAGAGGTAGTGATATTGTTGCCCGAATTGGTGGCGATGAGTTTATTGTATTTGTTGAAAATGTTGTAGACTTACATCTGGTTGAAGAAAGAGCAAAAAAAATTGCAGTTGCTTTTAAGAAAACGTATTCAGGTCTTAATAAAGAATATGATATTTCAGGCAGTATTGGAATTTCCTTGTTTCCAAAAATGGGCACTTCTTACACAGATTTATATAAAGCAGCAGATAAAGC
>CAYJPS010000234.1:0-2522 GCA_964372135.1 uncultured Treponemataceae bacterium
TGGTACTCTCTACAAGGCCAATGGGTGAAAATAATAGATTAGCAACCATTCTCACACCTGACAGGGGTATTCTTACAGCCGTAGTCTATGGAGGGCGAAAAGGAAAACTACGCTCTATGGTTTCACCATATCACCTAGGTACAATGTGGCTCTATATAGATTCTGTAAAGAAGTCAATTAAGGTAACAGACTTTGACCCAAAAAAATATAGAAGCGAAATACGAAACAATTTGTATAAAACTTATGCAGCAGCCCTGGCATCGGAATTAGTGCTTAAAACACATGGATTTGCAACAAATGTTGTTGACACAAATCACTTTGAGGATACCTCAGAAGTATTTACTCTTATAAATGGTTTTTTAGATGGTCTAGACCTTTCAACAGAGAGTCAAGCTAGACTGGGAACATTACGCTTTTTATGGCGGTACTTAGAGCATTTAGGTGTGCAAAGTGACGTGTCTAGGTGTATGCATTGCGGCGAAAATATGGTATCATGGTATTCGGTTGGGGAGCACATTTTTATGTGTAATGATTGTTCTCATTCAGCGCATAAACAAACAGTAACAGGCGACTTTTTTATTAGTGCAGAAAGTGCGCACTACCTTCAATCAATTACAGAATTGCAGCCAAAAGAAGTTCGTTCTTTAAACCTCTCAATGCAGAGTGTTCAAGAGCTTCATGATTTATTATATTATTTAATACAACATACAGCGCATTCAAAGCTAAAAACTTTAGATGCGGGGAAAGGAATACTATGAGCAAATGGATTAAAAGACCAGTTTCACCTGAAGCAGTTAAAGAACTTTCAGAGCGTTATGATATTGACTCTTTAACAGCAGCAATTTTTTTACGCCGTGGCATAACAGATGGGCAAGATATTTTATACTACATGGAAGAAGACAAGCGTTATTTAAACAATCCTTTTTTATTTAACAACATGGAAGATGCTGTTGATAGAATCAGACAGGCAAAGGATGAAGGAGAAAGAGTGCTTGTTTTTGGAGACTCAGATGTTGATGGCATTACGGCAACAACGCTGCTTTATACATATTTAGAACAAATGGGTCTGGAAGTTTCATGGAAAGTGCCGTGCGGTGACGACCCATATGGATTAACAATCCAAGCAGTTGATAACTTTTCAAAAGAATATGGTTCCCTTATAATAACAGTAGACTGTGGGATTTCAAATAATAAAGAAGTAGAACACGCTGCAAGTCTTGGCATAGATGTGATTATTGTTGACCACCACACTCCTCCAGAGGAAATGCCAAGCCCTGCTATAATCATTGACCCAAAAGATGAAGAGTCAGGCTATCCATTTAGAGAAATTAGTGGATGTGCCGTTGCATATAAATTAGTAAGTGCATTACGATTCTCTGAGTTTGAATTATATAAGCAACAGATATGTTTATTAAATATACGACCAGTAAATGAAGCTTACATCATTGAAGGAATAAAAATGTGTAACCTAGTTGAAATAGATAGGATTACAGAAACAATTATCCCCGATATGTTAAGCATTCAGCAAACAAGACTTCCACAATTTTTACAAGGTCAGCAAATTCTTTGTTGGGATGAGCCTTTACAAGTAAAACAGCTTGAAAAAATATTTGGTCGCGGCGATTTAATTAATATGCTCGATATTCGAGGAGAAATCTCGAAGTCTATGCCATCATTAGCAAGTTTGAGCTTACTCAGATTAAAAACAATGTCAAAAATTGCAAAATATAGTGATACACCAAACGACGAACTTGATGCATTTTTTAATCTCTTTGTGACCTTTGCTAGCATGCAGAACGCAAACAAAAAAGATGCAGAGCAAGATGCCCTTGATTTGCAACTTGTAGCATTATCAACACTAGCAGACATTATGCCATTAAAAAATGAAAACAGAATACTTGTTCGAAAAGGTTTAGAGTCAATGAACTCAGGAAAGCTTAGACAAGGTTTAACAGAGCTTTTTCAACGTTTAGACTTACTTGGGAAACCTGTTACTGCAACAACACTTTCATGGAATGTGAATCCAGTAGTAAACGCATCAGGTAGATTAGGTAGGCCAGATTTAGGTGTCCATTTATTAACACAAAAAGATGCTTCACTGCGAGATTCTTATGCTCAACAAATTATTGACTTAAATACACAGAGAAAAGATTTAGAAAGTGAAGCTTTAATTATTGCAGACGATAAAGCATATAAAAGCTTAACACAATATAAAGAAAAGCTAGTTGTTGCCGTTGATGAAAGAATACATACTGGGGTTACAGGTTTAGTTGCTAACAAGCTTGCTAAAAAGTTTAAAGTTCCAGCCATTGTCATTACGTATGTTGATGAAAATAACGCTGTAGGTTCTGTTCGCTCATCATGTGGTGTAGAAGTTTTAGGTATTCTGCATTCATGCTCAGACCTTTTTTCAAATTATGGAGGACACGATTTTGCAGCTGGATTTAGTTTTGAAAAAAGTTCGTTAAACGAACTTTTATATCGCTTTGAAATGTACACCGACAAAATTGAACTAAAATCAT
>CAYJPS010000235.1:0-2521 GCA_964372135.1 uncultured Treponemataceae bacterium
GCTTTATCTGCTGCTTTATATAAATCTGTGTAAGAAGTGCCCATTTTTGGAAACAGAGAAACTCCAATACTTCCTGAAATATCATATTCTTTATTTAGACCTGAATACGTTTTCTTAAAAGCAACTGCAATTTTATTTGCTCTTTCTTCAACCAATTTTAAATCTGTTACGTTTTCAACAAATACTATAAATTCATCCCCACCAATTCGGGCAACAATATCGCTTCCTCTAAAAACTGCTTTGAGTTCAGATGCAACTTCCTTCAATACTTCATCACCAAAATAGTGGCCAAGGTTGTCATTAACCGCTTTAAAATTATCTATGTCAACAATAAAAAAAGCATGTTGATTATTCTTGTTTTTAAGAAGCTTTTCTGAAATGATATTTTCAGCACTAATTTTATTGTAGCAACCGGTAAGAAGATCCATTTTTGACTTTTCACTCAAGATTTTTTCTTCGTGAACGTCAGTGCTTTTTCCTATAACAAACACAAGTTTATCGTCTTTATTATAAACTGGCAAATACGAATACCGAAAATATCTAAAATTTCCAGCGGGCATTTTATACCGAATATCAAGTGCTTCGTCTCTGCCATTTTTCATATTTGTAATAAGCAATTTATACAGGTTGGTATCATCTGGGTGAATAAAGCCTTTTTCGAGTGCTAATTCAAGAGGAAGAGGAACACCTTGATTATTTTTGTTTTCAATTGCATTTATACCATAGTATTGAATATGAGAAGTGCGTATATCTAATGAAAAAAACCATTCATTGGATAACTCAGATAATTTCCTAAGTAAAAGGCCATCAGAAATTTTATCAAAAAAATAATCTTCATATATTTCTGAAACATTGCCCTTTAAAATATGTTGAGAGAATTCGTTCCTTAGATCACGGGTAAAGCCTGCAATAAAATTATGATCTGAAATCTTTATTCGAGTTAGAGTTATTTCTGCGGGTATTTCAGCACCATCTTTTTTACAGTGCAACCATTTAAAAATATTAATACCATCAGTGAAAGCTTTTTCAATATGTTTTTTTGCAAGGTCTGAACTTTTTTCGCCGTTTGGCTGATATTCAGGCGATAGACTCGCAAATTCTTTTAGATATTGATCTTCGCTTTCAAGATCAAATAGCTCTTTAGCATATTTGTTGCATAGAATATTGTTAAAATCTTCATCCCATAAGTTAACACACAGTGGAGTAGCATCTAGCACTGTTTTAATAGCACTTTGATATTCACTATTTTCATTTCCTAATTCCATATTTTTGCTCTCCCTTCCCTCTTTTTGCATTACTCAAATGAACACAAGAGTTAGTTATTAATATATCGGCACTTTCCCCAATTTATTATACACCCTAACTATGGAGAAGTCAATGAAAATAATCCTACAGTTTTTCAATTTTATGCTTTTATACTAATTCGGACAGCATATTACTTATAACAATCTTACAAACAACATGCAATTTTTGATGCTAGTTCTGCATTGTTATACACAAGTTGAATATTTGCATCAAGGCTAGTGCCCTTTGTTATTTGTTTAATTTTATCAAGTAAAAATGGCGTTGTGTCTTTGCCTTTTATTCCCAACTTGTTTGCTTCTTCTACAGCATCTTCAATGCTTTTTGTAATATAATCAAAGTCCATAGCATATTGCTCTGGGATGGGATTTGTTATAAGCATTCCGCCATGCAATCCTAACGCAGATTTAACATTAAAAGCATCTGCAATCTCTTTTGGATCTTGCATATTATAATCAACTTTAAAACCACTTTTTCTTGTATAAAATGCAGGTAACTCATCAGTATCATAGCCAATTACTGGAACACCCTTTGTTTCAAGGTATTCTAAAGTTAAACCAATATCAAGAATTGATTTTGCGCCAGCACAAATAACCATAACATTTGTGTTTCCAAGTTCTTCAAGATCTGCAGAAATATCCATTGTTGTTTCTGCACCTCTATGAACTCCTCCAATGCCACCTGTTGCAAATACTGAAATTCCAGCAAGATTTGCAATTATCATAGTTGCAGCAACAGTAGTAGCCCCATCCTCTTTTTTCGCTAAAAGAATTGGAATATCGCGCCTACTTGTTTTTGTGATGGCTAGGGCTTTTTTTCCAAAATACTCTACTTCTTCTGCCGTTAAACCTACTTTTAACTTACCACCAATTATTGCAATCGTAGCTGGAACCGCTCCATTATCTCTTATAATGTTTTCAACCTTTGTTGCCATTTCTACATTTTGTGGATATGGCATACCATGTGATATAATGGTACTTTCAAGTGCAACAATTGGCTTCTTTTCTGAAATTGCTTTTTTCACCTCAGGTGAAAACTCTAAAAAATTCTTTAACTCTAACATATAAATCTCCATTTTGTTGCTATTTTTGCAACTTTTTTTTTGTTATTTTTTCTAATGTCTGCGCACTAATATTTGCACTTACCGTTGCTTCATCTGAAACGGTGATAGACGCTGCAGCCAAACCATACTTTGCTTGCAGTTCGATATCAAATCCAT
>CAYJPS010000236.1:0-2517 GCA_964372135.1 uncultured Treponemataceae bacterium
GCGGGTATTCTAAAAGTCCGTCAGAAAAACTTTCCTCAACAAGACTTTCTGAAGATATAACTCCTTGTACAAGGCGGTACACAGCGTCAATAATAACGGTGCACGCTATTTCTCCCGATGATAATACATAGTCACCTATTGATATTTCATCGTCAACCCATTTATCGACTATACGTTGGTCGATTCCTTCGTAGCGTCCGCAAATAAAAACAAGATTGTCTTCTTTACTAAGACTTTCTGCAAGTTTTTGCGTTAACGGTTTTCCAGAAGGGCTTACATAGATTACTCGAGCCTTTTGTTTCGCCGTTTTTTTGCCTTTCATAGCTTTGGTCGGTTTCCCGATTGTTGCTTTTAAAGCCGCATCCAAAGGTTTTGGTAGCATAAGCATTCCTGCTCCACCACCATACGGAGTGTCATCGCATGTTTTTCGCACATCGTCCGCAAAATCACGAATGTTTACAAGATCGTAGGAAATAATTCCCTTTTCAACCGCTTTTGCCATTATTGAAGTTTCAAAAAAGGCTCTAGGGATTTCTGGGAACAAGGTCAGCACATGGAATTTCATAGCTTAATCCAAAATCCAGAGGTGCATCAGTTGAACAATACCGTTCTCAATATCAACCGTACCGATAAATTCCTTTCGGAAAGGAACAAGAACTGTTCTTTTTTTATCTGTACCGATGGAGTCAGTAGTCAAACTCTCGGAAACTTCAACCTGTAAAAGGTCATCGGCTCCGCCTCCCAATACGTCTGTAATTTTTCCTACAACGTTTGGCTTTGCTGTAGGATCTCCGTTTTCAAAGTACACTAGGGAACATTTTTTTAAGTCATCTTGGTAAAACTCGCCTTCATATAAAGGACAAGCCATACTTTTGTCAACTACAATTTGCCAACCGACAAGCGCTTTTGCTTTTTCGATTGAATCAATTCCCTCAAATGTCATATAAAGATTAACACCGCCAAAATCAACTTCGTCAATAACTACGTTTTTTTCTACGTTATCTTTCTTTAATGTTACTTCCGTTAACTTTAAAAAGTGTTCAAACTCACCAGAAGTACTTTCTACTTTTACTTTACCCGCTAGACCATGAGTGGTGCGAATAAATCCAATAATCAATGTATCGTTCGATAAAGGCATGTATGTATCCTAGTCGAGAATATCTAAAGAATAGTGTTTCCCAGACTTAGATGCAGATGCACTTAGTACAATACGTAATGCTTTTGCAATACGTCCCTGCTTACCAATAACTTTACCAATATCTTCTTGAGCAACTCTTAACTGAATAACAGGGCCTCTTTCGCCTTCTGCTTCATTTACAGAAACCGCACTTGGGTCATCAACTAGAGATTTTGCAATGTATTCTACTAAATCTTTTTCCACGTAAATGCGCTCCCTGTATTACAATGTAAAGTTTTTCTTGTTAAGAATTTTTCGAACTGTGTCAGATGGTTGTGCACCTACTCCAATCCAGTAACGAATACGATCTTCATTAAAAGAAATTTGTTTTTCTTCAGCTTCAATTGGGTGATATAGTCCAACATCTTCAATTGAAGTTCCATCTCGAGGTTTTCGAGAATCTTGCACTACAATTCTGTAGTAAGGACGTTTTTTTGAACCGAATTTTTTAAGTCTAATTCGTACCATGATACCTCCATATAAAAGTTACTTTACACAATGCGCTGTGCGCTCTTTTTACTTTTTTAAGCGACGCTTGATATACCGTAAAAAAAATGCATAAAGCATGAACATAATTTATAGCATAAATAAGGGGTTTGGTCAATACGTAGGGGTTGCATTTACAAGGATTTCATCCCTGTGGCTCTGTGGGGTTTTATATTTAAATTTACGCTTGAAAGCGCAAGAACTTTATATGGGGGGGGCGAGAACCAACTCGGAGTTGCGAAGATGAGTAGTTTCATGCCCCAAACTCCCACTCTCTGCAGGTACCACGCTTTTTAAACTTACAGGGTATTAAAGCGGTTGGGTATGCCACCAGGATTTTTGGAGGGAGCTCTACCAGACTGTCATGCTTACTCTACTATCTGTTTATCCCTTGAAGATTTTTTTCTTGCGACACTTTTTAAACTTACAGGATGCTGAAAACAATGTGATTATGATACTTTTACCCACCTCCTCCAAGTTAAAAAGGCGTTAAGGGGGTCTGGGGGATGAATCGCAACATCCCCCAGGTCTTTTGCTTCTTTTCTTCAAGAAAAGAAGAAGAAAAGTTTCCTATGCTTCCAAGCGTAAATACATTTATGAGAAAAATAATACATAATTGAAAAGTAAAAAACAAAATCGTAAAAACGAAAATTTTTACATAACAAGTGAAAATTCTATCCACTCACCCTTTACGCCATTTACGTTAATTTTTGCTTTGTGGGCTTGGGCAATGGTTGTGGCTATGGCTAAGCCTAACCCGCTTCCACCAGTGTCGCGGGTGCGAGAAACATCGGTTCGGTAAAAACGTTCAAATATTTTTTTCATTTGTTTTGCATCTAAGCCTTCACCAGTAT
>CAYJPS010000237.1:0-2504 GCA_964372135.1 uncultured Treponemataceae bacterium
ATGTGAATGCTAATATAAAAGTGAGCCATTTTAAAGACTTATGCTAATCAATAAGTGAGCCACTTTCAAAAATAACCTGTATACTAATCATAAGATTAGTACAGGAGGATGAAAGGGTGATTATTGACGTGAATATTTATCAACAAATTAGAGAAATGGCAACAAAACAACATATGTCTCAAAGAGCTATAGCCAAAGCTCTTGGTATTTCCAGAAATACTGTTAAAAAGTATTGTGATGGTTCAAGTGTTCCTTGGGAAAGAAAAGAATACTCACGCTCATCTACTGTAGTTACAGATGATGTGCTTGACTTTATCCTTAAATGTTTAGATGAAGATAAAGCAGAAGGTATTTCAAAACAATCCCACACAGCAAGGCGAATTTTTCATCGTTTAGTTTTGGAAAAAAACTTTGTAGGAGCAGAATCTACAATTCGTATGGCTGTAAAAGAGATAAAAGCTACTTTACCTAAATCTTTTATTCCATTAGAGTTTGATCCGGGTGAAGCTATGCAAATAGACTGGGGAGAGTCCACAATATATTTAAAGGGTGTAAAAACAAAAGTTAATATATTTTGTGCAAGGCTATGCTATAGTTTAGGTATTTTTGTAATGGCATTTATGCAACAAAATGAAGAATCCTTTCTTGAAGGTCAGAAGCATGCTTTTGAATTCTTTGGAGGAGTTCCGCATAAAGTTATTTTTGACAATGCTAAAGTAGCTGTTAAAGAAGGTTTTGGGCGTCACGCTATTATGCAAAACAATTACAAAACATTCAGTGCCCACTATGCGTTTAATGCTGTTTTCTGTAACATAGCAAGTGGAAATGAAAAAGGATTGGTTGAAAATCTTGTTGGATTTTCAAGAAAAAACTTTTTAGTACCAGTACCTCGTGTAGATACACTAAACCAATTAAATGAAGAATTATTATCTCACTGTGAGAAATACAAAGCACATGAAATTCCCGGTCGTGAAGGCAGTGTCGGATTAAGGTTAAAGCAAGAGTTAAGCTATTTTTATTCTCTGCCTAAGTATAGATTTGATACAAGCAAGTCTATACAAGCTAAAGTAAATGAATATTCGGCTGTAAGATTTGAAAAAAATCAATACTCTGTTCCTGCAAGGCTAATTGGCAAAGATATTACGGTAAAAGCTTATGGAAATCATGTAGAACTTATATCTGAGAATAAAATTGTTGCCTCTCATGTAAGAGTTTATGGACGCGGAAATTCTACAAGCTATAACTTAGAACATTATATTCCACTTTTAGAGAAAAAGCCTCGTGCTGTATTTCAAGCAAAACCCGTAAGGCAAACTGTTGAGAAAGAGCTTTTAGAATGGGGAATGTGCTTCCCTGAGCCTGATAGAGATACTGTAAAACTTTTACGCTTATGCTTGGACTACAGTGTGGAACGCCTAATGAAGATAAAAGAAAGCATACCTTCTTCTATATCGCCTACTATTGATTTAGTTAGAAGTTACCTTGATACTCCTAAAAATGCAAAAACACTTGATATTGCAAATGAAATTTTAGTCGAACCTGTAGATTTATCATCCTACGATAAAAAATTCGGAATGGTGGTGAATGGGTAATGGAACAGATTGATATGACAAATGAAGCTATATTGCTTTATACAAAGCAGCTAAGACTTCCCACATTTAATAATTATGAAGATATCATTAGACAATTAGAGCAAGGTAAAAGCTATGCAGATTTTCTATTGGAATTACTAAAATCTGAATCTGAACAGCGGCAAGAAAACAATCAAAAAAGGCGTATTAAACTAGCAAAATATCCTTATGTCAAAACCCTTGATGAGTTCGACTTAAGTAGGCTAAAATATGTGAAAGAACCTTTTGTATGGGAACTTGCCTCTTGTGATTATATAGACAAGAATCAAAACATAGTCATGGTTGGAAACCCGGGAACAGGTAAAAGCCATTTAGCCATAGGGCTTGGAATGAAGGCTTGTATGAATGGATACTCTGTTAAATTTTTTACTGCTGCATCACTTGCTACCGAATTAGTAGAAGCAGCTGACTACAAACGCTTATTAAAATTAGAACGGCAACTTTCATCGGTTGATTTACTTATTATTGATGAATTATCGTATTTAAGCTTTAATCGTCATCAATCAGACCTACTGTTTAAGGTAATTTCTGATCGTTCAGAAAAAGGTAGCATTATCATAACAACAAACCTTGAATTTTCAAAATGGACCGAGCTATTTGAAAATGCTACAATGGTGTCGGCACTTGTTGACCGCATTACATTTCGTTCGTATGTGCTTAATATGAACGGAGAATCTTACAGAAAAGATAATATTAGATAACTAAATAATTTAAGGGAACATAAATGCATATTATTTATCTTATTCCCTTTTATTATATACAAAGTGGCTCAAATATTCAGTAGCATAACGGCCAAAGTGGTATACTTTTTCGTTAGCACGACTGGCTCAAATATTCACTGACACATGGCTCAAATATTCATTGACATTCACA
>CAYJPS010000238.1:0-2504 GCA_964372135.1 uncultured Treponemataceae bacterium
TGACGGCTCCTATGGCGACAGCCATTACCTAAGTGAAAAAGCGCCCATCCTAAAGCGTAGGCGTGTAATTACTCGTGCCGGCGTCATCTCCGAAGTGCTCGTCAAGAGCGTAGCTGCCGAAGTGACGGTCTTAAACGACGCATTTCTTGAAAAAAGTGGTAGCGCACGGCGTGTTATTAACGTACCTCGCTACACAAGCTACGACGCCATGCGACACACCGCCGCCTGGCAGATAGAACAATCTGAGGCAGAGGCTGATATTTGTGAAATTACTCTGCCACTACTGTTTGCCGCCTTTGCCGGTGACATTATAGAGATTCCCGAATCGGCACTCAGTAGTGTCGGCGGAAGATTTGTAGTAGTCGAGTCCGTCTGTAGCGGCAGTGCTGACGGATTGTTCACCCATCTTTATTTAAAGGAGCTTTGATAATATGTGGCTCACTCAAAAACTTGCAAACGAGCGTCTGCAAGATACGCAGGCGCTCATTGCGGAAATTAGCATAGGCGGTGCCAGACCTGCCGCTCGTAGCATCAGCGAACAACGTGACATGGACATCGTCTTCGCAGGGCCTTTACGGTACAAGCCACGTGCAGGTCAGCGTGCGCTCGTACTAAACTGTACAGACGGCAGTAGGCTTATCGTCGGCATTTTAGACTCCGACTCAAGCGAGACGCTCGCAGAAGGCGAAGTTAGTATCAAGACTGACTCGGCAACTATACTGCTCAAAAACAGCGGAAACATCGAAATTGTCGGCAATGTGCAGGTCAGTGGCAACCTGTCTTTAAACGGGCAGAGAGTACTCACAAGGGAGGACTTATACTGATGGAACTTAAACTGATAGACGGCGACTACCGTATCTCTGCCTTTGGTGGCGTTGAGACCGTCAGTGGCGTAGACGAGCTGTGCCAGCGCATAGTTATGAAGCTCAGTGCAAAACGTGGAGGCTTCTTCCCCTTCCCCGACTTCGGGAGCAGATTGCACACGCTAGGCGCTACCGTCAAAGGCTCGGAGCGTGAAAGTGCCGCCAGACTTTTCGTCGCCGAAGCGCTCGCCTCGGAAGCTGAGATCAGCGTAGAAGATATTACAATTACTGATGCTGAACAAGGCGGAGTACACATGAACCTTACACTCAAACTAAAAAACAGCAGTCTCTTAAACTTTGTTATCGGACTTAATTAGGAGGGCATATGATAAAAACAGCAGACGAAATTTATGAAAGTATGAAAGCTCTCTTAGAGAGCGAAACGGGGATATACATATCCGAGGGCGGCGACATGTCACTACGCCTTCACAGCGTCGCTCTACAGCTCTCTGGGCTGTGGGTTCAGGCTGACTTTGTGTCCAGACAAGCTTATCCCCAGACGGCACACGGTGAGTATTTAGATTACCATGCCGAACTGCGTGCGCTCGACAGAACAGAGGCAGTCACGGCACAAGGCGTACTACGCTTTACCCTTGCCGCCGCTCGTAACGATGACCTCAGCAGTGCCGCAGGCATCGAGTGCAAAACTGCTCTCGGCACCTCATTTGTCACTACGCAAAGCGCCACTATAAACGCCGGTGCTCTGTTTTGTGACGTGTCAGCTCGTGCTATACTGCCGGGAATATCCGGTAATGTGGCGCCCGGCACCATACGACAGATGGTGCTTGCACCCACAGGCGTCTCCTATTGCAGTAACCCCGAAGCCTTTTACGGCGGCGCGGACACCGAGGACGATGAGAGCCTCCGAGCTCGTATCCTCTCGACCTACAAGAGTTTACCTAACGGCGCTAACGCCGCTTACTACGAGTCGGTCGCCCTCAACACCGATGGGGTCGCAGCTGTCAGTGTCCTGCCGAAAAAGCGTGGCATAGGCACCGTGGATGTTATCATCGCCGCCCAGAGCGGTATACCGCCTCAGGCACTTCTTGACACTGTTGCAGATAAACTCAATTTAGCACGTGAAATTTGTGTCGATATAGCCGTAGAAGCGCCGACTTTGAAAGGTGTAGACATCAGTATCAGCCTCGCCGCCCATGCTGACAGCGATTTCAACACCGTGCGTGCTGAGGCGGAGAGTATGCTACACGCCTACTTCAGCGGTGAAAGATTGGGCAAAGACCTCCTGCTCGCTGAGCTCCACAGTATCATCTATGCTGTGCCCGGTGTCGCTAACTATGTTATTACACAGCCAGCTGCCGACATCAGTGTCGCAGGGGAAAGCTTGCCCATCCTACAAAATCTCAGTATAAGTGAAATGGGGTGATTTATCGTGGCCGTACATGCAGACCTTATAAAAAGTCTACTGAGACCACTGGGCATTTATGCACTGCGTGACAGCATAGTAGCCTCACATATAGAGGCAGAGGGCATGGAGCTTGATGCACTAGCCGTCGTACTTGCACAAAATGAAAAAGAGGCACTCATAATGAGTTCGGATGGCTATGCCCTTACACAATACGAGAAGATTTTGCCCTATGCCTTCCATGGCTACAGCATAGAAGACAGGCGTGCCGCTATTGC
>CAYJPS010000239.1:0-2072 GCA_964372135.1 uncultured Treponemataceae bacterium
CATTATTACTAATCCAGAAAGTGATAAAAAAGGCATTATTGTAATCCCGTATTATGTTGAACGTTACGCTTCTCGATTTAGGGAAATAGCTAACAACCCGACAATTCCCTTTCCTACAGTTAATGATTTACCAAAACAAGCTCCTTTAGAAATGGTAGAACAACATCAGGCTTCCATGTTTCTTCTTGAACTCTTTGAGCAAGAAGACGCTAACGAAAAACAGCATCCTGCGGCATCTATAGACCATGATCTAAAACGGCTGTATGGCTTAACTTTTTCAAATAATATTCCGGCAATTATTCTTCCGTCCATTATCTCTGTTTCTGTTCTTTTTGATATTGCCCTTTCAAAAATACGCCAAATGCTCAGAAAAGAAGAATTTCATGACTATTTCTTAAAACGCTTGCGTTTATCAAATTCAGGAAAAGAGCTTTCAGTAAAAACATTTTTTACTCAGTTTATTCAAAAACCTACAGAAGCGCTTGAATCAATAAAAAATTCTAGCGATTCCTTTTATTTTTGGAGTCAACTTGGTTTCTTTATCCGACAAGACTACGAAAAAGTTACTGATTATACATCCGAACACATCACAATTTTACAAAGCGTAGCCATAACAGATATATGCATTGGATACTATAAAAATAAAGCTCAACAATCATTCCAAAGATCAACTGCTCTTAGAAATCTTGAACAAGCTCTAAATGTTGCTCCACACTATTTTAACAGAAAAGCCATTGAATTGTTCACAGACACCAGAGGTGTACCTCTATTAGGACAGTACACACAAGACGATTTAACTGAATTCTTACAGACGGCCACAACTCAAATTTCTGAAGGTGACTTGCCCGAATTATTAACATTTAAGATTCACTCAGGTGAGAGATATTATATAAATAAAACAAAAGTTATCCCTTTAATTATTCGCCTATGTAATGATGCTCGCGAACATATCAAAGAAGTGCTAACAAAGAGATGGTTTGAGTTATTTAAGAAATTTGACACAACTCCAGCAATGACAGATCAAAAGGCATTTGAAGAATGCTTAGAAACAGAAGTAAAAACCTCTTCACCCATTTTATATGCTTTGCTACAGTCAAATTTTTTATCACTTGTTCATTATGATGCCCAAAACAATAAAGAAAAAATGCACTTATTTTCAAATGGAAAATTACTCCCATACAGTGAGCTTTTAATGCTTTCTAGACGCGAAATTTCTACCGACGCAAAGATACTTTTACCAGTTTGGTATACAATTCCAATTATTTCATGGATAGCAAAACTGCTTTTTAGGCCACCTAAACGTAGAAAATCAGGCGGTAGCATTGAAGCTGTACCTACAGCACAACTACAACTTAAAAATGCAGATGAACCGTCTTCTTTAAGTAATGCTACAAAAAATCAACGCAGAAAAGAATTTCATGATGCGGCTCTTGATGCCGAAAGCAAATTAGTTCCTGTGGGTTCAACCCTAGATAGGGAAATGGATTCGTACATCCGCCAATGGAATAGGCTTTTAGATAAAAAATTAAGCAATAATCTTACAGAAGACGTTAACTCTCTTTTAAGAGATTATATGCGAAAAACAATTCGCCAAATAAAATCGAGCACATTTACTCTTGAGCGTATGAAAAATCACGCTGATAATGTTATGCAAAACCCTGCTCTTCAAAAAATAACTGACAAAGAACAACTTAGAATGTATATTTTATTATATATTGTCAAGCTCACAAAGACATTATAGAGACTTGTTTTTAGTTGAAAAATAGTTTTTCATAAGCATATTTTATAAGATTTAACAAAAATTTTTATAAAATATGCTTTTTTTTATTAAATCCAATAAAATTTTTTATATAAAACGCTATAAATATAGTGTACGTACAAAAAATATTTTGGAGGAAACGATGAATTCACTTAACACAATTATTGTTGAAGGTAACGTAGTACAAGAACCGGTAATGAAAACAACTGCAAAAGGTACACAAGTATGTACTTTTTCACTTATGACTGTCCGATCTTACAAAAAAGATGACTCTTATGAAAGGGAGGTTTCATTTTTTGAATTAGAAACATGG
>CAYJPS010000239.1:2082-2477 GCA_964372135.1 uncultured Treponemataceae bacterium
CTAAGTAACAAAAATGTTTCTAAGGGTCGCGGTGTACGTGTAGTTGGAAGGCTTAAGCAAAATAGGTGGGAAAGCGAAGATGGCAAAAAACACGCCAAAATTGGTATTGTTGCAGAGCATGTAGAGTTTAAACCAATGTTCTTACAAAAGGATGAAGAAAAAGAGGCTGCAAAATCAAAAGAAAAAGTTGCAGAAAGTGCTTTAATTAGTGCAGAGGAGGCACTGGTCCTTTAATCACAAGAATAAGTCTGTTACTTATTCTTGTGATTGACGAGTTTTGAATGTACATTTTGTAATGCAATAATGTACATTCAAAACGTCACATAAATATTTAAAAGGTGCAGTGAAAAACTGAAGTTTTTCACTGAAATTTAGATACCACTTTACCTTCGAAG
>CAYJPS010000240.1:0-2468 GCA_964372135.1 uncultured Treponemataceae bacterium
TTCAAATGCTGAAGCAACAACTGGTGAAAAAGAAATAACTGCCATTGGATTTTTTGGTAGTTTTGACGGAAACGCAATTTACGCGGGAGCTATAGATCAGTACAATACAAAGTTTAACGGCCTTTGGGGATACTATCCTTCCCGTGGCAATTGGAACTTTGAATAAAAATAATTATCAATTAATAATTCAAAACGAAGGCACAACGTAGTGGTTTATTGCAATAAACCACTACGTTTTTTTTATAATTAGTCATTCGTAATTAGGAATTACCTAACATATTTCTTATAGTCTCCATATCCCATTTCATCCATTTCATCATATGGAATAAAGTTTAGAGATGCTGAGTTTAAGCAATAGCGCAGCCCGCCTTCGTCTTTGGGTCCGTCTTTAAACACATGACCCAAATGGCTATCTCCCAATGCACTCCTAACTTCTGTACGGACCATAAAAAAGCTCGAATCTACATGCTCTTCAATTTTTTCTTCCGCAATAGGACGAGTAAAAGAAGGCCACCCAGTTCCTGAATCATACTTGTCGGTTGAACTAAACAAAGGCTCCCCTGTAACAATATCTACATAGATACCTTTTTCTTTGTTATCCCAATACTCGTTATCAAAAGCCCGTTCAGTTCCCTCGTTTTGTGTTACATCAAATTGAAGTGGCGTAAGACGTTCTTGTAATTCTTCAATACTTGGCTTAGTATATTTGCTAACATCTAATTTCTCTGTTTCAAGCACAACTTCGTCTAATGTTTCAAAGGTGATGTGGCAATACCCATAAGGATTTTTTTTCAAATAATCCTGGTGATACTCTTCTGCTAAAAAATAGTGATCAAGTGGCTGTAACTCTGTTACAATTGGCACACTATATTTTTTTTGTACTTCAGCAAAAACAGCTTTTAGAATATCCACATCGCTTTCATCAACATAATAGATACCGCTTCTATACTGTGTTCCAACATCATTGCCTTGTTTGTTTACACTTATGGGATTTACAATTTTAAAGAATTGTTCTGTAAGTGTTTTTAAACTCACAATACTTGAGTCATATTGAATATGTACCGTTTCAGCGTGTCCAGTATTTCTGTAAATTACATCTTCATAGCTAGGGTTATCAGTTGTACCATTTGCAAAGCCTGATGTTACATTATACACGCCAGGAATTCGTGCAAAGTATTCTTCAACGCCCCAAAAGCATCCACCTGCAAAATAAATATCATGTAGGTTATCCATATTGATTTTTACGCTAGATTCAACTTTCATATTCTCTCCACTATCTTGCTTTGTTTCGTTTTTTGCTCCAGCAGAACAGGCCATCAGCAAGAACAATGCTGTTACTACCATAATGAGCTTATTTGTTTTCATACTCTATAAACAAGATACTAACGAAGAGGTAACAAGGGAAAGTGAGTTTGTTACAGTGCGAACACACAGGTTCGCACTGACGGAGAGGCTTCACAAAAAAAAGGTTCGCACTTACTTTAGAAAGTAGAGGCTGAACCTATGTGTTCGCCTCTACTTTCTAAAGTCTCCCCGTTCGCCAGTTAACTCATAGCCAATTGAGGCAATTTTTTTGTGTAAATTATGGATGCCTTCAAGCACTTCGTCGCCTGTGCTAATTTTATTATCATACAAAAGGTATTTTTTCCGTACTTCTAATGGCGAAAGATTAGGCATTACAACATTTGCCCCGCACAGTATTCCTTGCTCCCTACCATCAGTGGATGCAGTTCCCAAAGCGGTGGTTGCAGGAATGAGTGCTCTTGGTTCAAGAAGGCGCAGAATACTAATAAGAATGAGTGTTGCATCCACACTACCATTTGGCTTGCTTGCAAATGAGCTATCTACATGGGCTAAAAAAGGGCCAATGCCGAGCATTTCCGGGTGTAAGCTTTGTATAAATACAAGGTCTTGTACCAATGTTTCTATTGTTTGCCCAGGGCTTCCAACCATAAAACCAGTTCCTGTTTGAAACCCAATTGATTTTAGTTCTCTGAGGCATTGAAGCCTATTTTGTAAGCTCATTTGTTTTGGGTGAAGTTTTGCGTAATGCTCTTCATTTGCCGTTTCGTGGCGCAGTAAAAAGCGGTTTGTTCCGGCTTTTTTATAAGACTCATATTCTTCTTTTGTTTTTTCACCAACAGAAAGTGTCACGGCACATTCTGGATACTTTTCTTTTATTGTTTTTACAATATCGCAAAACATATCTTGCGTAAAAAATGCATCTTCTCCGCCTTGCATTACAAAGGTTCGAATTCCCTCTGCATAGCCAAGGCGGCAACACTCAAGGATCTCGTCTTTTGTGAGGCGGTAGCGAGAAGCATTTTTATTTTGAGAGCGAATACCACAATACAGGCAATTATTTTTGCAGTAGTTTGTAAACTCAATGAGGCCTCTCATAAAAACCTTTTTTCCATACATTGACACAGCCGTTTTTTGTGCAAGGTCTCTAAGATACTCTACAAGTT
>CAYJPS010000241.1:0-2438 GCA_964372135.1 uncultured Treponemataceae bacterium
GTGTGGGTAAGGTCGATTGGAGCTGCTAAAAGAACTTCAATACCCTTTTCTAATGCAGTAGTTGTAACTTCAATATTTGTTCTAATGCTGTTACGTAATGAAGTGCTTGCATTGTTTATAAACACCGTAGATAGTAAACACACTATTGCTAGCAACACGATTAGGCTGACCCTTATAATTCGAAAAGATAAAGATTTTTTCATTATATACATCCTTGTAAATTATTCTCTTTATTATATAATATTAAATAATTTAAAACAATACAAAAAAACGGCTACTTTTATGATTAAAAATGGCCGTTATTGTATTTAAAATAATTCTTTCAATCTACCTATTCTATAGTAAATTGTGAAACAGCTTCATTGAGTTTATCGATGCTTTCTTTTCCACTATCAACACCCACTACAATAGAATTTGCAGAAACCGTTATGGTGCTTATTTCACGTTTTATTTTGTCAATCAGTTCCATCATATCGTTATTTGAGCTTTCATCAGATTCTTTTGCGGAAGTAGTTATAGCCATTATAGCCGATGAGTTTTCTTTTATTTTGTTCGTAATTTCGTCAACTCCAACCATACCCTCAAAGACTTGTCTTGAGCCGATTGATTGCTCTTGCATACCATTTTTTACTTCATCAGTAATTTGCGACACTTTATTTATACCGTCCATGGTGATATTTGCAGCGTCGTTAAGCTTGTTTGAAAACATTACTATTTCTTCAATAAGTGATTTAATTGACGCAATCACAGTGCTTGCATTTTTTGATTGGCCTGCTGTTGTTTCTGCGAGTTTTCGAATTTCATCGGAGACTACAGCAAAGCCTTTACCTGCCTCTCCAGCATGGGCAGCTTCAATTGCAGCATTCATAGCAAGGAGATTTGTTTGCTCAGCAACACTTGCGATAAGTTCGTTTATTTCTACAAGGGAGGCAGAACTCCTACTTACATCTTGGAGTTTTGTCCCTGTTTCAGAAATATAACTGTGTTCTTCTTCGATATTTTTTACGAGTTCGTGCACTAAGTTACTCATAGCTACGGTACTTCTATCAATTGATGAAATATTTTCACTCATTTCTTTTATAGCGCTTGAAGAGTCTTCTATATAGTTGCTTTGTCGTGCAATTTGATTATTTAAACTTTCAACAGATTCTTCTATTGAACCAACAGCCTGCCCAGAGGCATTCATAAAATCCATAATTTCACCTGTTATTGAAACAACAGAATTTTCGACTTCTTGTGCACTCTGAAGAGAGTTATGTGTTGAATCAATTAAATTTGTGTTTACATTTGTAATACTCTCAGTAGAAGATGTTAGCGCCTGTATGAGGGTTGTCATACTCTTTCTCATGTGATTGAGACCATCTGCAATCATTTGTGCTTCTGTTGTATCAAAGGATGGTGATTGTCCTGTAAAATCGCCTGTCGAAATTTTAGTAAACTCATTTGCAATACTAGTGAATGGTTTGCTGATTCTTTTACTAAATGATAAAATAATGAAACAACTTAATGCTATTAAAATAATAGCTACAATCACAGATTGTAAAACTAACATTTGTAAATCAGCGTATAAGTCAGAAAGTGGTCCGCTGAACATAATAATCCATGGAGTACCGTCAATAGGGGTAGTACAAATGTATGAATCATCAAAGTATTGTGTATGTTTTACACCTGAAAACAATTGGTCTTCATATATGCTAATATCACCTAAATCTCTTATCTGTGTTCCAACGAGGTCAGCATTTTTATGTGTAATAATAAACCCTTCTTGGTTTAAGAGTAAGCTTTGTGAGTTTTCTGATACTTGCAAACTGTTTGTTGTTTTCGTAAGGTCATTTGTTGACAACATAATTACAGCGACACCTTTCGGTGTATTATTCTCATTAAAAACAAGTTGAGAAATAGTAATAAAATGGCTAATCCCTTCTTCCCAAGAATCAATTGGATTTGAAAAATAGAGTTCTCCATTTTCTTCAACTGCACCAGTAAACCATTCAAACTCTCTATAATCCCAACCTGGTGCTGGATTCGTTGTTTTGCCCGAAATATAGGATGTTCCGTCTGGATTAGGAATATATTCAACATAATAAACTTCGTAAATTGAGTCGCTTAAGGTTTGAAAGTACGCAAGTAAGGATTGAAGTTCTGCTTTATTGCTTGTCTGTGTAGCAATTTCAGCAACATTGGAAATAGAATTAAGTGGAATAGATAACGAAGCTCCAACTTTTTGTTCTAAATTTTCAGTTGTAATATTTAGATTGAGGTCAATATTCTCATTGAGGGTAACAGTTGCATTTGAAATAAAAACTCCGCCAATAACACCTACTACAATTATGAGTAGAATGATACTTATTCTTGTTATTCGCAATGACAATGACAATGATTTTTTCATATAATCTCCATTATGTTAATACATCACTTTTATATTACCATAGCTTTAA
>CAYJPS010000242.1:0-2380 GCA_964372135.1 uncultured Treponemataceae bacterium
GTTACATCAATTAAGTTTTTTTCAAAGCTATGATCGAGGCGAGCAATTTCATACCACGTATTAAGATAAGAGTTTAAGTTAAAGTCTTGAACAACTTCAATATTTTCTGGTGCACTTGCACAACCTGCAAGCGTAGAAGCTGTTAGTAAACAAGCAAGGGTAAAAATACCAACATTCTTTTTTTTCTTTTTCATCGGAATTCTGATTTTTTTCATAAGACATCTCCAAAAGTGGTATACATAGTAGTAAAACATGAATCTGTCTTAATATTACAAAATATATAAAATCGTGTCAAGTATTAAAATTATACAGTTGTGTGTATTTATAAAATTTCATCATCTTCGTAGATTACAAACCCATTCTTGCTACTTTTTTTGCATTTATACATAGCAACATCAGCCATTTGATATAAGTCTTGGAAACATAATCCTGTCTCGGCAACTGCAATACCAATGCTACATGATATTGCAATTGTTATACCGTCTTTTGAGTATTCTTGTTTTATGAGACGAAGCAATTGCTTTGCTCTAAGTTCTAATTTTTCGCGGTCTGTTCCATTTTTATAGAAGACAATAAATTCGTCTCCCCCCGCACGTCCTATAATGTCGTCACTCCTAAAGCTATGGATAAGTTTTTCGCTTACTTCTTTTATAACATCATCGCCATAGGCGTGGCCAAAGTTATCATTAATAGCTTTAAAATTATCTAAGTCTATCATAAAGAGGGAGCCTGTTTTATGTAAGCGTAGGTGATCTTTTATGTGTTGTTCAGTGGCTTTTTTGTTGTATAGATGAGATAAAGGGTCTTTTTCGGCCTCTTTTAAAAGGGCTGTTTCTTTTTCTTTTGATTCGTGGATGTCATCAGTTGTTGAAATAACAGCTAAAATATCCCCGTTCGAAGCGTCTTTTGTAATAGTAATAGAGGTTTTGACCCACCTAAGTTTTTCCCAAATGTTTGCCTGCATGGTAAATTCAATTAGGGTGTTGCCCTCATTGTATTCTTTGATGAGGTTTTCAGGAGACTCTTTCATAACAATCTTTTCAAAATTTTCTTCCAGCATACATTCTTTTAATAAGGAAAGTGAATATTCTGAATACGGCATTTCTGGTAAGGGTTGCTTTTTACCATTAAACATAATTCTGAGCACTGTGTCTTGTGTGCAATTTACTTTAATAACTGCAAGGGAGCGACTTTCTACAAGGTGTTTATAAATGCTATCTTTCTCAAGGAGTTTCTTTCTTTCTCTTGTAATATTTGAAACTCCAAACATAATTGCTACAACGTAGGTTGCAAAAAGCCATGTCAAAGAAGCAATAATTTGATGTAGAGGAAGCCATTCGTAGCGAATGTTATGAATGTACACATTCCCATTTGCAATCATGTAGATGTTTGCGAGTGATGCTATTACAATGAAAAAATAAAGATATTCTGTTTTAGATGATAATTGGGTTAAATATTTGTTTGGTATGATCTTTAGCATTGTAGTAGAAATTACTGTGCTAGAAGCAGTTGTAAGAATAAGTATTATCCAAAAGCATGTGGGGTCGTATGATAAATCAAAAATGGTGTTGCCTGTAATATAGGAGGCGAGGGCGGCAACAATTGCTCTTGCAACCATAATATGAATATTAAATGACAACAGACAAGCGACTCTTGAAAGTTTACTTTGATTTCTAAAAAAAGCCATAACTGCGATAGTAAACACCGCTAACATTATGCCATATCCTAGTGCTGACATACTTCCAAAAAGAGTTAAGAAGAAGGTGCCGACAATTCCCGTTAAAAAACTAAACACAAGGATTTTAAGCTTTCCACTTTCTATGCCGAAAATTTTCCCCATCGACGTAAAGTAAAAAAGGTTATGCAAAAAGAAGCAAACATTGAATGTTAATATTAAATACTCAGTTCTAATAAGGTCACCTCAAAATGTATTTTCTACTTTTAAAAATAAGTAATGTTTACTATATATAAAAGTATAACATAGTTTTGTGTATATGTAAACATTGGAGAAGAATAAAAAATATGATATAATTATTTTATAAGGACAATATACGTCCCTTTTGTCTGCTAAACTAGGTGTGTTGGAGGAAAATATGCAAAATATTGGTGAAATTTTACTTCTCGTGGTTATTGCTTTGCAAGTAATAATGATAGTGATTCTTTTGGTAAGAAGCCCGAGTGATGCAATTAATCGTTCTGCTCGAGAAAATAGGGAAGAACTTTCTAAGAGCCTAAACACCTTCACAAGTGTTATTGATTCTAGGCTAAAGTCTTTGCAAGAACATATTCATAATTCTAATAGGGATAGCCGCCACGAGTTTAGTGCAAGTAGGCAAGAACTTACCACGGCTCTTCAAGCGATTAGAAATGATAACACCGA
>CAYJPS010000243.1:0-2367 GCA_964372135.1 uncultured Treponemataceae bacterium
GTGATCATTTTCAAGAAACTTCGACGTGAACTTTCCATAAATATCTCCATTCTTTCAGAGAATCAGAATATTATTATAAGTACCAATTTGATAGATTTGTATAATCCTAAATTGATAAGCCATAAAGAACTACTTGAGTTTAGACATACTATAAGTCGTTTGTAAAGATAAAAATATAATTTTTATTAGGTGTGGTTCTAAATTATTTCTCAATTTTTATTTGTAACTATTCCCAATTTTGGATAAAAAATCATTAGAAAGAAGGCTGTCAAAGGGGCGTTGTGGATTTTGAAGTAATTATTCAAAGAGTTTTAAATATTACATTGACATTTACAGTAACTTATTTTACTTCTAAAATTGTATAGTTTATTATGCTCAAAGTCTGCAAAAATCGTTTGCACGCACACAATTTAAGCGATTAATGAAAGTTTACCTCGCAAAGGGGACATATATTATAATAATTTCAGTTGTTGTTTAGCGGGAGATGCTATGGGTTTGTTTAAGAATATAACCACATGTTACAATGATACAGGTAAAATCCAAAAACAGTATATTGTTATTTTGCTTTTTATTGCTTGTTTTTCGCGTATATGCGTTTACTTGTATAATAGAGATTTGTGGCTCGATGAGCTTTACTTGGCGGAATCTCTGCAAAAAATGAATACATGGGAACTACTTACACAGGAGTTGCTCAACTTACAGAGTACCCCAATGGGTTATCTTTTGATTTCAAAATTTCTTTCGAGCATATTTTTTAATACGTATATGTTGCATCTTGTGTCTTTAGTTTCCGGGCTTGCTCTTATTTTTATTTCCTATAAATTTATGCAAAAATATTTTGATAGCTTGCATACCGTTCTTTATATTGCTTGTTTTGCTTGCTGTGTTGGTTTACATTACTACTCAGGTGAATTTAAGCAGTATATGACTGAAGCATTGATGGCTTTTTTGCTTGTGTACTACTACATGGAAAATAAAAAAGACATTTGTGCTGATGTCTCTTATATATTCTTATTTATTCTCATGTTTGTGAATGTATTTTCAACCAGTATTCCTTTTGTTATTGGTGGCATTGCTTGTGCTGTTGTGTATGAATTGGGTTCGATAAAGAATGTTTTTGCCTATATTAGTCGTAATATATTAAAAATTATGACTTTTATTGTTTTTTATGTTTTATATTTTGTATGTTATTTGTCGGTAAAAACTTCAATAGGTGACATGCAAGATTGGTGGGAATTTGCTTTTCTTCCACTGGATACAAGTCTATTTTTACCTTGGCTTAAGGGGTGTTTTTTACCTGTTATGGGTGTTTTGACATATATCCCTTTAACTATTGGGGGTTATGCAGTAGGTGGAGTCTTTTTTCTTGTCTTTTTCATTTATGGAGCATGTTTACTCTTTAGAAGTAATAAAGATTTGTTTTTTTGCACTATAAGTCCATTGGGATTTGTTTTACTTGCTTCTGCCTTTAAATTATACCCTATCGGCATGGATATTGGTGTTATCGGGACTCGTTTTGTTTTGTTCTTATTTCCATTATTACTCATTCCCTTGACAGTTGCTATGGTACACTTGATGAAACTGATTCTAAGGAAAGAGAAAGTAATAACGTTTGCCTTACTTGTTCCTGTTATGCTAGCATTTATTATTAATCTAATTTTTTCAACACAAAGCTCGGACGGTATTCAAGAAACACAAAAGCTTGTGTCTTATATTAATGAAAACTATACAGATGACACAGAAATTCTAATTTGGCATGAGGGAGCCATTCCGGCTTATAGTGTATACTCCTATGGAAAAGCTCACGATTTTACACATTTTACAAGTCGTGATGACCTCAGCGTAATGGTGCCGGATTTTTTACGAGAAAAGAAGGTTGTTATGATGCTTTTTTCGCACTATTTTTTCAGCCTGGATAATATTGTCGATTCATTACGTAAATCAAATTTACGAGTTATACGAATTAAAGAAAAAGGAGCAGAACTTATTATTGTTAGTCGACAATAAGTTATACCATGTTGAAAGTTGTGTTACTTTGAAAGTGCTATAGTTATAGAGGAGCTTTTATGCGGAATATTGTTGTATGCGTAGTGTTTTTAGTTTGTGGGGTGTTTTCTTCTGTTGTAAGTGCAAAGCAGGAAACAGTTACCACAAATAGCGGAACAGTAGTTGCCGAACAAAATACTTTAGGTTTGCCCAAGGATTTTGCAGATTTTTTACATCGACACCAATTGATAAAATCTCCCGAAGGGGCAATTAAAATATATTTCGATGCGATATTTTGTTATATAAACCCACAAACTAGGGATGAGGCAAAAAAAATGTTGGCTTACATCATGCGTGCGCGTGAACACTGGTATCAAAGCC
>CAYJPS010000244.1:0-2361 GCA_964372135.1 uncultured Treponemataceae bacterium
TCTTTGTTTTTACGCGAATTATCAACACCAACAAAGCCTGTTACATCGCTGCCCTCTATTTGTACAGCACCAATAATTATGTCGTTGAGCTTTTGAAATTGCATAAGCTCAAACTCAAGTGAGCTTTTATCAACTTCGTTGATGTCAAGATGAAATGAGCCTTGAGATTTACATTTATTCAATAAAACACTGAGTTCTTCAGCAGGTAGGTTTTGAAGATTATCCTTATACGCTTCAAAACCTGTTTTACAATATTCGTACGTATTACTTATAAATTTTCCACATTCAGATACTTCAAATATATAACTTCTTTCTGCTTCGTAGTAATTTGTTACCGCTTCAAGCAGTTCGTATATTGACGCATTTGGTTCATTCCCTGAATGGAGCATTTCAACACAATTCATTAAGAACTGTTCATCGGCGAGTCTATCTGCCTGTATTTTAGCAAGTTCATTTAGCGTATCTCGTAAATGTGTTCCTTGTAAAATTATTGATAAGAGTTTCCCTATGTATTGTAAGCTGTTTATTTCTCTTTCTGTCCATATTCTAGTTTTTGTGCAGTCATCAAGCCCAATAAAGAACGTCAATTGACCTTCACGCTTTATTTGAGCATGAACAAAAGACAGTATTCCTTGGTCATCCATAATTTTAAAAGCTTCGTCATGCTCTAAAGTTTCTCTTAGGTCATTAGAATAAATTATGTCATTATGCGCTTTGTTAATAAAGTCTGCAAATAATGCATAGGGTATACCTTGTAAGTTGTCTATTTCACTTCTAATACCAGATTTACAATATTCAAAAGTATTATCTAATGTAACACAGCCATCTAAGGTTTCAAAAATGTAGCTTCTATCAGCCCCATATTTTTGACATACATAGCTTAACGCTAAGTTAATTGAGCCACTGTCACCATTTTTTTCATAGAGAATATTAAATACAGCGGAAATAAGGTCATAATCAAAAAAGGAGCTTGCCATTCTGTTTGCATTTTCAATTTTGGTAATGCTTCTTGTAGTGCCAATATTTAGGTCATCAGAATAAAGCATATATCTGTTTTTGCCTTGTATTTTAGCTTGATTAAGTGCTTTGTCGGCATTTTGGTATAGATCTTCGTAGGTTTTCCCATTACAAGGGAAGAGTGCAACACCCACGCTTCCAGAAACGGAATAATCTTTATATTCACCCGAATACGTTTTTCTATACACTTCTAGTATTTTTTCTGCTTTTTCTGCTATAAGTTGTACATCAGATAAATTTTCCACAAAAACAATAAATTCATCACCACCCACTCTAGCAATTATATCAATGCCTCTAAACGCTTCTTTTAAACCTAGCGAAATATCTTTTAATACCTCATCTCCAAAAAAATGTCCCAAATTGTCGTTAATCGCCTTAAAATTATCAATATCAATAATAAACAAGGCATGGCTAGCTGAATTATTTTGCTTGAGTTTTTCAGATATAATATTTTCGGCACTTATTTTGTTATAGCAATCGGTAAGCAAATCTTTTTGAGAGCGTTCTTCAATAGCTCTTTGCTCATGAGTATCAATGCCTTTTGCCAGCATAAAAATAGGATTGCCTTCTTTGTCTTGTATAAACTTAGTAGAAATACTGTGGTATCTATAACCTCCGGAATCATGCAACAACCGAAACTCATACGTATTTGTAACACCCGATTGAATGTCGCTCATCATTCCTTGGTAGATGGGTAAATCTTCGTCCTTTACAACTTTATGCTCAAGTATTTGACTGTCTGTAAATATTGCATTTTCACCAAATAAACTTAACCACCATTTTCCATAAAAAGTAATATTTTCGTTTCTTAAATCTATTGTAAAATACCATTCTTCCGATAACTCTTTTACTTCGTGCATTAATCGGCTTTTCGGAAGTTTGTCTGCAAAATAAAAATCATAGTCTACATCATTTTGTTCGTAATCAAAATCTGCTCGTAAATCATTAATGAAACCTACTACATAGTCTTGCTCACTCAAATTGTCAATCTTAATTAAAGTAATTTTACAAGGTAGTTGACTTCCAGTTGCCGTAATATGCATCCAGTTAAAAACATGTTTGCCGTTTTTTAGTACTTTTTCAAAATTTATGCGCGACATTTCTTCAGACGTTTTTCCGTTCGGTTGAAACTCAGGGGAAAACTCAAAAAATCTTTCAATAAATTCACCGCCATCTTTTATATCGAAAATTTCAAGTATGTGGTCATTGCACAGAATATTAAGCATATCTTTATTCCATACATTAAGGCCAAAGGGAGCAATTCCTAATATGGATTTTACTATTTTTGAAGAATTACACTCGTTCTCTAATTCTTTTGAACTTGTATTTCTAAGAGTTATTTTT
>CAYJPS010000245.1:0-2327 GCA_964372135.1 uncultured Treponemataceae bacterium
AAGATGGAACACTTGTAACACCAGAACTTGGCGACACCATTTTACCTGGAATTACAAGAGAAAGTGTATTGACCCTTGCTGGCCAACAAGGCATAAAAACAGAAGAGCGCCTTATTTCTATTGATGAAGTAATGGAAAATGCTATTGAATGTTTTGTTACCGGAACTGCAGCAGGTATTACACCAATTGAAAGTGTAACACACAACGGAGTTGAAAAAGTTTTTAACGACCGAAAAGCAGGTCCAGTTGGCGAAAAGATTCAGTATCTATTAAAAGGCGGCCAATACGGTTCTGTTGAAGATGTAAATGGCTGGAATTATAAAGTACTATAATTAAGGAAGGAATTTTAGGATTATGAAAAAAAACAACAAAATGGTAAGTTTAATAATACTGGTAACACTATCAGTATTATTCTCAGGGTGCATGTTTCTTGCTACGATAACTGTAAAGGCAGTGCACATTGTCGATGAAAATGGAGACTTTATTACAGATAAGAAAATTCTCGATGCTCTTGGAGAACATCCGAATATCGGTTATCATTTAGAAAGTCTTTACAATATGGATAGGAATGATATTCAAGCGGACCATCCTTACAACTTAATGGTAACAAGTTTTGTCATTAATGTTAGTGAAGATTACTTTCAAGGCAAAATTTATACTACTGATGCTTCCACCTATAAGTACTATGGAATTTCCTGTGAATATATAGAAACATCAGCAATTCTACAGATTACGGTTATTGAAATTACTGAAGAGGAATACGATAATTACCCCTCTTAATAGAGTATCATTAGAGTATCATTAGAGTGGCTTTTCTAAACGAAAGGCCACTTTTTTTATACTCAACAACGCTAACAAGTACACAAAAAGTACTTTTGTATAGAAAAACTGGTCATATTTAAGGTTGATTTAAGGAACCGTGCGTATATTACTAGTGAAAACAGTAACAATTAATCTAATTTGCTTGCTTTTTTTAACATTTATGATTATATTACTGGTATCAATTTTTCAAGGAGAAATAATGAATGCCGAGGTAAAAGTAGTACCTCTTCATTCATTTAGAAGTTTGCGTTGCAAACTTAATATTATACTTGCGTTTTCACTTACGTTGCAAACGCAAAAAAAGCCAAGTTTCAAAAACTGATGTTTTTTTACTTGCCTTTTTATAGGAGAAATAATGAAAAAGATTTTATTTTTAATTTTAATTGGATTAGCACTTGTAGGTTGTGCAGATCCAAGTACTAACGACTTTACGCAATTCGATACCTATTTTACGGGTTTAACCGATGACAGTAAGCCCTACACAATTTTAGCAAACCAAACTGCAATCATTTACACACAAGCTGCAACTTCAGGCTCAGATTCATTTACATTCACACTTTCAAAGTCAGGAAGTGGGTATGAAGCAAATGCTACAATGGGAAGAGCAGCGGGAGAGTTCAATAGCAGTATGTGGGATATGCTTTCTATAACTACGGATATTGCTGACTATGAAATTAGAAATCCAGCAGCATCTGTAGGTGATGAAAATGGACAATATACTTTTACCATTGTTGGTGATTACACTTCATCTATTGATGACTTGACTAGAAACACAACATCTATTGAAGCTGTGTTTAATGGAACCGAGGGCAAAGTTCCTTACCAATTAAGTGATAAATTTATTGCAGCGATAAAGAACTATTTTTAATATTTATTAAAGGCAAGGAGGTGTGTGCTAAAAGAGCATGCACCTTTTTTTATTGCTTATCACAAAATGGGTAAACTTTCCAAAAGCTTTTTACGCTCTTTCCAGTCTGGCATGTGGGTAGCAACACAAGCATAAAAATTTTTAGAATGGTTGGGATGCAAAAAATGTACAAACTCGTGAAGTACTACGTATTCAATGCAAGGCCGTGGAGCTTCAATAAGTTTTTTGTTTAGCGTAATTATGCCTTTTTTTGTTGCACAGGAACCCCACCTAGTTTTCATGTTTCTCATTTTTAGCTGTGGATACAAAACACCGTACTTAGAAAACACCTTGTGCGTTTCTTCCATTATTTGCACAAAGTGCTTTTTAACCTCAGCATCAAAAAAAGCATTTATTACTTTTTGCTTTATTGAAAAACTTGTAGTGTCCTTTACATAGAGGTTTAAAAAGGTGCCATCGTTTTCAACATAGTTTTTAGTGGATTCAAACACTTTAAGTCGAAGATGCTTACCCAAAAGATAAAAGCTTTCGCCATTAATGTATTGTTTGGCGGATGGCATTGCTTTTTGCTTTTCTAAAAATCGCTTTTTATTTTTTTCTATAAAATCTTTTTTACTTAGCACAAAGGAATCAATTT
>CAYJPS010000246.1:0-2312 GCA_964372135.1 uncultured Treponemataceae bacterium
AACGATACAAGTATTCCTGGAATAATTACATAAGGATAGTATGCATCAGATAATAGGTCAATTGGAATTAATATATCAACTATGATAGCTAAAATAAAAAAGGCCAAGAAAGATATTCCGCTAGCCATTTTATATTCTATTCCTTTATCAAAAAAATATTCCTTATAAAGTTCGCGCTTAATCATTCTATACATAAAATCACCAAATGTAGGTGCTACAACGAGGTTAATTTTACCACCATCGATAGGAAGAACCTCAACTACGGGACACTCACCTTTTATCATTTGAGAGGTATCAAGTGCATAGTAATAGTCAAACGACTTACAAACTAATACAAATTTTTTATCGATATTTAACTTTTGCCGTTCATCCATTGTAATTGAAATAGCATCAATCTTTATTGTTTTTTCAGTAGTATCATTTGTTATGCCTAAAAAATCAATTGAGTTTACAGTAGCATTTCCAAGGTTAATTAAAAAATCTTTATAAGAGTTTGGAAGTGATACTTCTAATGCTTCCTCAACATTAGTAATTGAGCTGTAGTCTTTTTTACCTTCGATATATGCGTTATTAGATTTTTCAATATATTTGATTGTTTTTTTTAGTGCTTTATTCATTTGATTACTCCAAAATATAATAAAATACTTCACTCTTTATTTGAATAAGTGTAGGATACATGTATTTACTTGTTACTATAGTTCCGCTTTAACTTCGTCTTCTGTTAAAAGGCCGGATCCTGTAATGGGAATTACTTCGCCCAAATAAGTAGGCTTACTTTTAAAAAACTCCACATCTAAAAATGCTTTTACACGGGCGAGACTTTCCCTAACTTCATTATATCGTTTTCTGTAGTAAAGGTCGGGCGTAGCATAGCCTTGAGTTTCTATTCCAAATCTCTTTGCCGTATATACTGCCCTACTCATATGAAAGTCTTGTGTTGCAATAATGAGCGAATTCACTAAAAATACATCTCTTGCTCGGTACATACTGTCGAAGGTATCGAAGCCTGCATGGTCCATAAAAATGTCTTCTTCTAAAACACCTTTGTCGAGCAAATAATTTTTCATAGCTCTAACTTCGTTATACTCTGTTCTTCCGTGGTCGCCACTAACAATTATTTTATTTGCCAAACCCCTTTCGTACACTTCATATGCATTATTGAGTCTATTTGACAGGGTTACAGAAGGCGTTCCATTAGCGTGAACAAGCGCACCAAGTACAAGAACAGCATCTGCATTGTGTAGTTCTTCTACATTTTTTATGCTATTTTTTGAGTACAATATAATGTATGTTTGAATTGAAAAAAAGCTAACACAGCCCGCAATAAAGAGAATGAGACAGGTTTTAAAAATTTTGAGAAATAAAGGAATCTCAGACCTTTTCTTTTTTTGTACCTTTAGGTTTTTTAGCTTTGCATAAAGAGTTAAGATAAAATCCTTAGAAGTGCTCAAAGCTTTTTTGTATATGTGGGTAAAATGCATACGATTTTTCATGCTACTATTCATATATTATAAATGGAGATGGAATGTAGCTAAATGAATCAAAAACAATCCAATCATCATCAATTTTTTTCGCCCATAAACGGGTATACCTAAAAGCTTTTTCCCACACACACACGTATATTGTAACAGTATTTTTTAGCTCTTCTTCTGTAAAGAACTCAGGAAAATATGGTTCAGTTCCAATGACCATTGTTGTCTCATCAATAATTCTCTCACCTTTGTATTTAGGCTCTCCCATTTTTTTTATAACTTCTTCTACGCTCATATCTTTAAATTCGTCCTCTCTTGCCCCACCTGCAAAAACTGAGCAAGCTATACACAGAAGAACTACTGACACTATAATAATTTTTTTCATGCTATTATTCTAACATAAATTATGAAAAAAATCCCTTTAAATTATACACATTTTATGCTATAATTATGATATAAGAAGGATTTTATATGCCAACACTAAGCGTATTTTTTGGAATAATGATTACCTATAGAGATAAACAATATGAACATACCTAAATTGCAAAACGTAAAGCCACTTGAAGATTATAAAATACTACTTTCTTTTGAAAATTGTGAAGATAAGATCTTTGATGTGAGTCCCTATATTTCAGGTGACTGGTTTGGAAAGCTAAAAGATACACAATATTTTAACACGGTTCACGTATCTGGGAAAACGGTAGAATGGCTTGGAGGGCAAGATATAGCACCACATGAGCTATATGAACTTTCGACTACCATAAATTGATAAGTGTAAACCAAACATTATCCTTTAAAAAAACTCTATTTCAAATTTATGATTGCTTTTTTTCCTTTACA
>CAYJPS010000247.1:0-2302 GCA_964372135.1 uncultured Treponemataceae bacterium
CTGTGGTGTGGACAGTTTTTTTGGTGGTTGTAACGTTTTCTGTTACAAGTATGTATGCACGTGAATATGTCGACGGTGATAAAATACGAGTTGGTTATATTTCTGGCGACGACTTGGTGGAAAACATTAATAACAAAGGCAACGAGGGGTACGGGTACGAAATACTTAAAAAAATTGAAGAAATTAGTGACCTAGAATTTGAATTTATAGAGATTGATGGAGATCCCTTTACTTATCTTGAAAGTGAAGTAGTAGATCTTATAGGCATGTATTTTGATACCCCCGAACGCAGAGAAAAATATCTGTATATGCAAACTCCTTTTAATGCAGTAACTGCAGGTCTTATGGTAAAAAAGGATAAAGAATTTCCTTTTGCTAACCCAAAAGATATAGATGGAAAGACCGTTGCGACCTATGACGGTAATTTAGCAAACAGTCATCTTGAGAGATTTCTTGCAGAGAATAATATATCTGTAGAGTATAAGATTGGTGGATTTCATAATTATATGGAACAAGATGCTGACCTATACCTTATGTATTCCAGTAATACAAACACTGCAGAGTATACTACTGTACTCAACTTAGTTAAGCGCAACACCTTTGCTATCTCAAATTATGGAAATGAAGAAATGCTCTCAGAAATTAATGATGCCTTGATGAATATCATAATAAATGAGGGTGACTATTTTGAAGAATTAGCACAAAAATACTACTATGGACATTTTTCGGCTTTTCATCGTAATCTAACGTTAGAAGAACTTGAAGTGCTACGTTCAAGACCACTTACCGTTGCATATGAAACAAACCATCAGCCTTTCACATACCAAGATGCTGCAGGACAGCCAGCGGGAGCTATTATAGATGTAATCAATACGCTCTTGGAAATGTATGATTTTGAGGTGATCTACCAACCCTATACAGTTTCAGACCCTTCTACATACCCAAAGCATAGTGATATCATAGCTTCTGAAATAGGTAATAGAGAATATTATGAAACATACTATACTAACACTGAAAGTTACCATTCCATACAAATGATAGCAATGGTTCCAGATACCATCGCCAAAGCTAACCATTCTTCAGAAGATATGAGGAAAATATCGCCAAAAATTGGAGCCATAAACTATCTGAATGCTAACTTTACACTGTTTATGGAATATGCAGTAGAAAATGAATTTATATTTTTTAATTCCTTTAATGAATTGTTGGATGCATATGAAAAGGGCATAGTAGACATGGCTGTTTTTACCCAAAGTGGTACAACATATGCAAATTCATTTTTACAAGAAAACAACCACTACACATATGCCACCGATTTTTTCCTTGACTTTCACTTAGGAATAGAAAACAGTATAGCATCGAAATACGTACCCTTGTTTAATGTTATGCTTGACAATATTTCAAGCATAGAATACGAAGAGATAATCATATCAAATACGTCAACATACTTCTACGAAGAAGATTTGTGGGGTATCATAGCAAGGAACGTACATTCTGTTATTTTTATAAGTATAGCAATTGCTTTAGTAATTGTTTTTATTGCATATAAACAGCAAGAAAAGAAAAAAGAAGAAATCACGGTTGCCTATAACACCGATATAGTTACGGGATTCGTTGCATTGCATAAATTTACTTTGTTAGTAAGCGAAGTTTTACAAAATGCAAAACCAAATGAGTATGAGTTGGTTTCTATGGATATTGATATGTTTAGAACGATTAATACACATTACAGTATTGACAAAGGCACAGAAGTTATCAAAGCTATAGCAGAGGCTCTTAAACAGGACTTCAACACTGGAACATCATTTGTTAGTCGTAGAACTGCTGACCAATTTTTAGCATTTCGTAAAGCTACAGGCGGTAATTCTTTGCAGGATATTTATAACATGAAAATAGTTCCTGCAGTTGCAAAAATTGTAGGCGATAAATATAATTTTTCAATGTCTTTTGGTACAGTAATAATCGAAAACACAAATGAAGAGATTTCTACTTTGATTGGACAAGCAAATTCTGCAAAAACAAAAGGAAAAGATAGTCATAAGACATCATTTATTGAGTTTGATGGTGTAATGAAAAAACAGTATGAAAATAAAGTACATATAACATTCCGTATGGAAGAAGCCATGAAAGAGCGTGAATTTTTCGTAGTGTACCAGCCTAAAATTAGGTTTGATTCTCTCGTGGTAGGTGGAGCTGAAGCACTCGTTCGTTGGAAGCAAAAATCAGGAGAAACTATTTTCCCCGATGCCTTTATACCAGTATTTGAAGAAAATGGGTTTATTGCAACGCTTGACTTATATGT
>CAYJPS010000248.1:0-2301 GCA_964372135.1 uncultured Treponemataceae bacterium
TAGGAATAACATTAAAGTTGGTAAGAACAAGAGCACCGATGAGCGCAATAATCGCACCAGACATTTTTGATGCCCATTTCCAAGTTTGTTCTGCATAAATTGAAAATGCAACCCACCCACAAGTAATAGCCATAAGAGTCCATGTGTCATTTGCCGCGACAAGCGTTTCCATAAGAGCCTCCAAAGTTTAAAGTTGATTCAGCCGGTGTAAATTACCAAGCTTCAACTAGTTTAGTTGTAGATTTAGTTCTTAATATATTTTGGTTTGTTGGTCAATCAGAAAATACTTTCTGTTTATGCATGTTCGTCATTCCAATTTGATGTTTCTTGGGAGGGGGAATACCCCTTTTCTTCAAAAACCAAATAAGATTACTCCGAAACCTGTTTTTGCCATAGGGTGTGAAACCCTTCGTTGTGTTCAGAAGGCAGTTCTAAAAATTCTAATACTTGTTCATGCACTTTATATAAAGTTTTGTTCAACACTTTTGATTTTTGAAGTTGTTTTTGCGCAAAAGATGCGTTCGGCTGCCCCATGAGCGCTTGAGATGGGCTAAGCGTTCTTTTCGTGATATTTGTAGGTAACAGCCTAGTATATTTTCCAACAACCATATCCACATAAAGCGGTGCTATCGAAACTTTATCAAGTTCTAAGCCTGTGTTATCTTGTCCCAGTAAGTCAATGGCAAGAATAACTGTACGCTCCCTTGGGACAGTGCGTTGCGAAGAAATAAAGTTCCCCAAAGACCATGCCACAAAGTGATTTTTATTATGCTTGCTTATAACTTCCATTGGTTGTAACACATGAGGATGATGCCCAACCACCACGTCTACCCCATAGGCAAAACTCTCTTCTACCAAATCCCTTTGTTTTTTATTTGGGCTTAGTTTATATTCTTCTCCAAAATGATAGGAGGCAACAATAAAATCTGCTCCCCGCTCACGGAGGTTTTTTACATCGGCTGCCACATCAATTTCTGAAATATGGGGCACATAAATACTATTTTCAACAGGATGATTACTGCCGTAAGCTGCATTGATAAAACCAATTTTATAGTCTTTAACTTCAAGGATAGGTAAAATATATTCTTGCTTACTGCGGGCAATCCCAAGCGTGGTAAAACCAAGGGACTTCAAAAAGCTATCTGTGCGTAAACCGGCTTCAATTCCATGATCCAAAATATGATTATTGGCAAGAAGGAGCACATTAAAGTTCAAACATTTTAGGGCAATAGCCAAAGTATCCGGTGTATTAAAGCTTGGATAGCCATAGTAAGGACCTTGCCCTTTGAGTACCGTTTCTAAATTACCTATAACAACATCTCCCTTGAGAAGATGGGCAATATTTTCAAACTGTGGCATAAAATTATATGGCATATCAGGAGTGCCAAGAGCTTTTGCGATGTGCAATTGCTTTTCATGTGTCATAATGTCACCGGTAAAAACAAGCCGAATGCGCGTAGGAGATTTTGACATCGGTTCACCTGAGTTTTCTATTGTTTCCACCCGAGAGGAACAAGCACATAATGTCATAATAAGAAAGGCACCTAAGATGTTTTTATAATAGTTCTTTATGCTCATGCTGCCCCCTTTTTGCTAAAGGTTAAGTTAGATAGAAACACATTTTACTTTTTTAACTATTTGAAAACACTATATAATCACCCTTTCAAAACAACACCGATACATTTTTTCAATAATATAAATGGATTTGTTACAATCGATTCTGTATTACTAAGGTACAAATCTCCGCGTTATTCCAATTTATTATTTTTAAAAGAAGGAAAAACCTTTTTGGGTACTTCACCTAAAAAAGTAAATCCCCCAATAATAAGGCTGTTTTTTCTGTCATTTGTAGACCTTTATGGCAATAGTGACAATATGAAATTACGGTATCGCATGCTATGCTTTGAACATGTTTCTGCATAGCTGTTAGTTTTTCTTCTTCGCTGTGCGGTTCAAACATGCCCTTGGCATTTTGTATGTACCTTATAGGGGCTTTTAGAAGATTTCTCTTGGGGGTGGGTTGTAAAGTGGAAATTCCGCAAAATTTGGTGTTTTCAAAATTGTCTTCAAGCTCAATGACGTTGATATTCATTTTTTGCAAAATTTTGCGAACGGCTTCCTGCTCATTCCTGTTATCATAGGAGCGCCAGCAGTCTTGAATGGCTATGCTCTTTCCTTGGAAATCTCTATAAAGAAAGGTTTCATCCGATAAAATAAGTTCCCATAAGGAAAGTATAGGCACAGAAGGCTGTGTTTCTTGAAAAATAGCACTGCAATTATGGCAAGCGTATACCATAGTAT
>CAYJPS010000249.1:0-2299 GCA_964372135.1 uncultured Treponemataceae bacterium
GCAAAGAAATTTGTACAAGCTGTGCATGCTAAAGATCAAGCATTAGCTTCGGAAACATTAAAAATTTTATGTAAAGAACTTGATACTGCAAAGGGGAAAGGTATTTTAACACCTAACTCTGTTTCACGCAAAAAATCAAGAATGATGAAATTATATAATGTTTCATTTTCTGCTGCAAAATAGTAAGACTATTTTTGCAGTATAATGATAAGGGGTTATTGATGAATTCAAAAAAGGTAACAAAGAATGACATCGTTGATTCTGTATATGCATCAACCAAGCATGAGAAAAAAATCGTGCAATCAGTTCTTGAATCTTTACTTGAAAGCATCAAAGACTCTTTAAAACAAGGCTCTACTATTGAACTTCGTGGATTTGGTACACTTGAGCCTCGTCTTCGTAAAGGGCGCTCGAGAGCGCGTAATCCTAAAACAGGTGAGATGCTTTCAGTAGCACCTCATTATGTAGTGGCATTTCGTTCAGGGCAAGAATTAAAAAAAGCCCTGTGGGATTTACCTGTATCACCTGAAAAATGAAAAAAATACTTATAAATTGGCTTTTGCTTGTTCTAGCAGCAGCCTTTTTTGCTCTTTCACATCCAAACATACTAACTTCTAACGGCATTCCAGTTTTTGCATATATCGCAATTGCACCTCTTTTTATTTTGTCTCGTAGAGTTCATTTTGCAACTTCGTGGTTATATGGATTGCTATATGGTACATTAAGTTATGTTCTTTTTGGTTATTGGTTAGCAGACTTTCATCCTTTAGGCCTTCCGGTCATTACCGCATTATATGGCATACAAGGTATGCTATTAGTTCCAGCATTAAAATTAGCATATGTTTTTTGTGGTAAGCGCGGTTGGGTTGTGCAGTGGCTTGTATGGGGTGCGTACGAGTATTTGAAAATAGTAGGATTTACGGGCTTTAGCTATGGCAATATGGGGTATTCGCAATGGCAAGTTCTTCCAATACTACAATTTGCAAATGTTGTAGGTGTATGGGGAGTTGGAGCCCTTGTTACATTCCCTTCGGCATGGTTAAGCAAAGTTTTACAACCATTTTTTGATATTACAGAAAAAAAAGACGTTTCTTGTGAACTTTTAAAAAAGCAGTGCTTCGAGCATAGGCTTAGTGGTATAGTATGGTTAGCTTGTTTTGCTCTTGTTTTTATGTATGGTATATTTGTCCAAAAAGATTATTCTGATTATGAAAAAAAGACAGTGGCGCTTATTCAAGCAAACTCAGACCCCTGGGAAGGTGGCATTGATACATATACAAAAGATTTAAATACTTTAAAACGATTAACCGACGAAGCTTTAAGTGAAAGTGATAGCATCGATTTTGTTGTATGGTCAGAAACAGCATTTGTTCCTAGTATTCGTATGCATTACCAATACCGAGAAAATAGGGCACGGTTAAATTTAGTTAATGAACTATTAACTTTTATAGATTCAAAAGATGTGCCATTTGTAATAGGCAATGGGGATACTGTAAGAGGGTATGACCAAAGCGGCAGATACACAAACATTAGCTACAATTCTGTATTTTTATTTAGACCAAGAGAAAATGTTCTACCACCAAATCCTGAAATATATAATAAAATGCATCTTGTACCATTTACAGAACATTTTCCTTATGAGGAGCAGTTTCCAGTAATTCATCAAGCTCTCGTAGATAACGATACCCATTTTTGGGCGTATGGAGATGAAGCAAATGTTTTTACGATTGACGATGTTTCATTTGGTACCCCAATTTGCTTTGAAGATACATTTGGATATATTTCAAGGCTTTTTGTACAAAATGGCGCTCAAGCTATTGTAAATTTAACAAATGATTCTTGGTCACATAGTGAGGTGGCACAATATCAGCATCTTTCAATGGCTGCTTTCCGGTCAGTTGAAAATAGAATCCCTTCAGTGAGGGCTACAGCATCGGGGCAAACAGCAGTTATCGACCCTAACGGAAAAATTACTGCAATGGCGCCTTCGTTTGAAGAAACGTATCTTATTGCAGACTTTCCAGTAGTAGAAAAAGGTACAAAAACTCTGTATACTATGTGGGGAGATTATGTAGGAATTCTTTTTGTGATATTTGCTTCTCTAGAAGTGATTAGCGGGATTCTTATTAGTGTAATAAAAAGAATAAAAAAAGAAATATAAACAGTACCAGCTTATTTATATAATAGAAACAATGAGTAGATCGGCACAGATGGTGCCTCTTCATTCATTTTGGAGTTTGCATAGCAAACTCAATATAATATGCCGTTTTGGCGCAAAGCTTAAAACGGCTTGAAAAAA
>CAYJPS010000250.1:0-2291 GCA_964372135.1 uncultured Treponemataceae bacterium
GTCGCAGACCCGTGTTATCGGCGGGCTACGGCGGAATGTCGGGCTCTTGCGTGTTACCGCTCGCTTTGCGTATGGTTAGTCAGGTGTATAAGAGTGTTAAATTACCGATAGTCGGCATGGGCGGCGTGAGTACGGCGAGAGATGTGCTGGAGATGGTCATGGCAGGGGCTACGGCTGTAGGTGTCGGAGCGGCGAATTTGCGTGACCCTTATGCATGTTTAAAGATGGTAGAAGAGTTACCAACAGTGATGGAAAAGAACAATATACATAATTTGGACGAAGTGAAAGGGTGTGCAAACGATGGGTAAGGATGTTATAATAGCCTGTGACTTTGAGAGTGCGGATCAGTGCTTGACGTTTCTCGATAAGTTCGGTGAGGAGAAGCCCTATGTAAAGATAGGCATGGAACTCTACTATTCGGCAGGACCGCAGATAGTACGAGATATTAAGGCGAGAGGCCATAAGATATTCTTGGATCTAAAGCTACATGACATACCGAATACGGTAAAAAAAGCGATGGCAGTGCTGTCGAAGCTCGATGTTGACATGTGTAATCTACATGCATCGGGAACATCGGAGATGATGGCGGCGGCTCTGGAGGGACTTACGAGAGCGGACGGCACACGTCCTTTACTCATAGCGGTCACGCAGCTTACGAGCACAACGGAAGAGGTTATGCGAGAGGAGCTACTCATAGACAGGTCTCTTGAGGAGACGGTGCTGAGCTATGCGTCGCTTGCTAAGACAGCGGGCTTAGACGGAGTGGTGTGCTCGCCTTTGGAGTCGGGCACGGTGCATAAACATTGCGGAGCGGAGTTTCTGACGGTAACGCCGGGCGTACGCTTTGCAGACGGCGATAAGGGCGACCAAAAGAGAGTGACGACACCCGAGGGCGCTAAGGCTTTGGGCTCGGACTATATAGTGGTGGGCAGGCCGATAACGCAGGCGGTTGACCCTGTGGCGGCGTACAGGCGTTGCGTGACTGAATTTGTAGGGTAGGTGGATAGTGATGTCAATGAAAAAAGAGATAGCGAGAGATTTACTTAATATAAAAGCCGTGTTTTTCAGACCTGACGAGCCTTTCACATGGGCGAGTGGCATAAAGAGCCCTGTGTACTGTGACAATAGGCTGAGCTTATCCGTGCCAGAGGTGCGCACGAGGGTTGAGGAGGGTCTGTGTACTCTCATACGTGAGCATTACCCTGAGGCAGAAGTGCTTATGGGCACGAGTACGGCAGGAATAGCACATGCGGCTATAGTGGGTCACATTATGGGCTTGCCTATGGGCTATGTGCGTTCGGGATCTAAGGAGCACGGCAGGCAGAACCGCATAGAGGGTAGGCTTGACAGGGGTCAAAAGGTCGTAGTCATAGAGGATCTCATATCGACGGGCGGCAGTGTGCTCGACGTGGTGGAGGCTTTGAGGGATGCCGGCGCGGAAGTGCTTGGTGTGGCGAGTATTTTCACATACGGCATGAAAAAAGGCATAGAGCGCATGGCGGCGGCGGAAGTTAAGAATGTGAGCCTTACGGATTTTGATAATATAGCGCAGGTAGCGGCTGAGGAAGGCTACATAAAGGCTGAGGACATAAAGAGGCTGTTGGCGTTTAGGGACAATCCTTCGGACGAGAGCTGGATAGGCTAACACAGCGAGCGCCACCCCTTCGGGGCGAAGCCACTCAAAAAGTTTTAATCAACTTTTTTCAAAAAGTTGCAGGGTGCAGGGACAGCGTCCCTGCTCGCCGTCCGCAGACGGCGAAACTCCCAAGGGGTTTGGGGCAAAGCCGCAACTAAAAAAAACAAAAAGTAAGCGCCCTCGTCAATGACGAGGGCGCTTATTTTCTTTATTCGTCGTACATCCTCTTGAGCTTCTCAAGATGTCTGTAACGATCCTTCGCATTCTGCTCAGCCTCAACGAACAGACGCTCAGCACGCTCGGGGAATTCACGTGTCAGACGAGAATAACGAGCCTCATTCATGATAAACTCACGATAATCGCCCTTCGGCTCCTTACTGTCAAGCGTAAGGGGCTTCGCACTCTCGGGATGGAAGCGGAATAAGTTCCAATAGCCTGCATCAACAGCCTTCTTCATCTCGGACTGACAATTTTGCATGCCGCCGGCTATACTGTGCATCTCACAAGGCGAGTATGCAATGATAAGTGACGGACCCTTGTATGCTTCTGCTTCTTTTATCGCTTTTAATGTCTGTGCTTGGTTTGCGCCCATCGCAATATGAGCTACATAGACATAACCATAGGCCATAGCTATCTCTGCCAAAGGTTTGCTCTT
>CAYJPS010000251.1:0-2261 GCA_964372135.1 uncultured Treponemataceae bacterium
AAAACAAAATTAATATATCATTACCTGATTTTATATTATGACCAAGACACATCTGGTGAAGAGTTTCTAGATGAGTATTAAAGATATTTAATATAACATCATAAAGCCGTACTTCAACCACAGCAATTATTCCATAAAGCTGATTAATTGAAAGTAAGTTACGGCTTCTGCCAGCTGTTTGAACTTGTTGGCCTGTTTCTGAAATAATATTTTCATCAAGAAGCTCGGAAATTAAGGCAGAAACGGTGCTGGGAGAAAGAGATGTTGCATCAGATATTTCAATGCGAGACAGAGCACCACCACTTGAAAGTATAGTATTAATAATCATATTTTTATTTTGTTTTTTTATATCGCTTAATCCACTTTTTTTCATGCAAAGCCTCCTATAACTACTTATTTCGGAATCCGAAATAAGTAGTTATAGTGTACATCTGAAAACTATATTTGTCAAGCTTTTTTTTTGGATTTCTCACTTACATTATATTATTTTCATACACTTCCCATTCGTTCCCAAAAGAACTAAACCAAGCAGAGTTTTAATAGACAAAAGGCTTCCGAGAAAATCGGAGGTCTTTTTTTATGGTTGACATTTTGCTCAAACTACCCTATCATTAAATAAGTATATAAAGGAGTAACAAAATGAATACAAATGAAACAATGAAGAACATTTTAGAGCGCCGAAGCATGAGAGCGTATAAAAAAGAACTTCCGCCGATGGAACAATTGGAAGCAATTTTAAAAGCTGCAGAATGGGCGCCGAGTGCAATGAATAACCAAGAATGCCATATTACACTGGTAAAAGATGCAAATGCAATAAAAGCACTTGATGATGCAATTGTTGCAAAATTTGATGAAGGTACAAAAGAAAGAATGGCTACGAGATTTCCAGAAGGTGTTGCAGTAAGTGCTTTTTATTATGCTCCTGCAGTGTATGTTATTTCTGCAAGTAACCCAGATGATCATTATTCAAAAGTTGATACAGGAATTACACTGCAAAATATTGCTATTGCAGCAAAGTCTTTTGGACTAGACACATGTATGGTTGGACTTTCAGCACTACTTTTTAAGTCAGAGCCAGAACACGCTGCAATAAAAGCTCTTGGCATACCGAGTGACTATACTCCTATGATTGTAATTATTGCAGGTTATGGTGACATGGAAATGGCAGTACCGGAGCGAAAAGAAGGCAGAACGAAGATAGTGTAGTTAATTAAGAATTAACAATGAATAATTAATATTACTGTAGAGGCTTTTGGAATTTTTCCAAAGGCCTTTTTATTTTAAACCATTTCATAATTGATATCTTGACATTTTCATGGGGGGGGTATAATAGAAGATAGTTGAAAATTTCAACTAGCGAAAAAGAGGAGAGAGAAAAATGAAAAAATTAATAGTATTATTAGCAATTGCAATTGTGTTATTTACCGCTTGTGAACCCACAACCGGCGGTGGCGGTGGTGGCGGCGGCGGTACACCAGAGTATCAAACTGAAATTGAAGATTTCCAAAATTTTACAGATGAAGGTGTGACTTATAGTTCTTGTATGTATATCCAAGGATTCTTTTCCGATTCTGCATATACAAATATGACACGCTTTTACTCAGTTCAAATACTAAAAAACCATAACACTAATAGCTACAGTTTTCTAGTTAGTAAAGCGGAAAAAAGAAATAGCATGTACGGTGAAGATTATTGGAAAAACAATTTTACATTCGTTACAAATAATAATTATAACATTACTCCAGGTGATGAACGCTACAGTGAAATGTGGACAACCTCTGCTAATTCTAACGGTTTTCACCAAACTTGGATAGAAATATCAATTACAACAAACGATATTGCGGCTATAATGGGCAGTGAAAGCATTCGGATAACTTTAAATGCGACAGACAATACTACACTTTCATTTAAAACATCATCAGAATTTTCAGATTTAGTTCAAAGCAATTTTTAAGCGAAACATATAAAAGGGAAGAGCAATTCTTCCCTTTTTTTACAACGCAAAAAAATCTGCGTAATCTGTGCAATCTGTGGTTTTAAAATGACCAATCTTAGTGGTAGTCGCTAAAGTCAAGATTTTCCACGCCACGAAGGAGATTCTTCACGGGTGTAGAAATGGAGCAAAATCAGAATGACAGGCTAAATGCAGATATGAGGCAAGAAAGTATCCAGTGGTAGATGTTACCATCTTTATAATCATAGAATTTAATTATTAATTATGCATTATTAATTATTAATTGTTACTAATTACTCCGCTTTTT
>CAYJPS010000252.1:0-2252 GCA_964372135.1 uncultured Treponemataceae bacterium
GAACGTGGAGTTTTTACCATAGCTCTTTCAGGTGGAAATACCCCCCTTCCTCTTTATAGGCTGTTGGCCGCAAGTGACTGGGCTGACAGAATTCCTTGGGAAAAAATTGTTATTTATTGGGGAGATGAACTTTGTGTTCATCCGGATGATCCAAACAGTAACTATGGTCAAGCTCGTGAAGAACTTTTACAACACGTACCGGTTACTCGTTATTATCGTATGAAGGGCGAAGTTGATCCTATCAAAGCTGCTCACGACTATGAAAATATGCTTAAAAAACACTTTCAACTCAATGACGGTGAGTTTCCTCGCTTTGATCTTATCTTGCTTGGGCTTGGTGAAGACGGTCACACTGCTTCTCTTTACAAAGACGAATATGCAATTCAGGAAAAAAATCATATTGTTATCGACCAGTATGTGCGGAGCTTAAAAACCAATAAACTTACGCTTACTTTACCTGTTCTCAATAATGCGCGTTGTTGTTTGTTTATGGTTACAGGTAAGGCGAAACACCATGCTCTTACAAGGACTCTCAACCTCCTTGAAAAGCCGGAACTTCCTGCACAAATGATTCGTCCTCCTCGCGGGGAACTTCTTTGGATTGTGGACGAAGCCGCCGCTACCGGTGAGTAAATTATTTTTAGGTTAATAGATTTTTTGGATTGGGAAAACCTATTCTTTGGAAGTATAGGTTTTCCCACCCTTAAAGATATTGGGAAAACTCTTCACCTTTCCACAAAAAACTTTAATATAACAGAGCTTTTAGATAAATACATGCTTACTTGGTTTGTAAGAGTATGGTGAGTATAAGTGTTAACAGAATTTGCAGTTCTTGGAAAAAAAACAGTGTTTTTTACCCAAGAATTTTTTTTATAATAGAGTTGTTGTGAAAGTATTTCCAATAAAATAATATAGTCAATACTCTAAGCAATTGCGCCATTCCATTTAAGATATAAACAGTTTTCCCCTCCCATAAAAATCAAAATTAAAACAAAACACCTTAAAATTAGAGTTTTAAATTAATGCAAAAAGAATATATTTGTACAAATGAAGATTCGTTTCAGAGACTTGACCATGTGCTCGTTAAAATTTTTCCTGAACTTGGTTTGCGTGCAAGGCGTAGACTTTGTGAACAAGGTAAAGTTTATATTAATGATAAAATTGGTAAAGCGGCAGATAAACTTAAAAACGGTGCAAAAATTAATATAATCAATGAAGAATCCGCTACTGCCGCAAAAGAAATAAAAAGTTATATCATTAAAGAATCTGGGGATTTTGCGGCTATTTATAAACCTCCTTTTGTTCATTCTGTGGCTCTACAGGGTAGTGAAAACAACCATATGGAAAAAGAAATAATGAGACTTTTTCCCAACAAAACGCCTTTTTTGTTGAATCGTTTGGATTATGCGACCTCAGGGATATTGATGCTTGCTTTTTCAGAGAAAGCCAAATACTACTGGGAGCTATGGCAAAGAAATCACGATACTAAAAAGTATTATGTCACCTTGGTTGAAGGGCACCTTCTTTCCGAACAAGAAATAAGTTTTAAATTAGATTCTGATAATAAACAAAGAGTAAAGATAAATAAAAACGTTCTGGGTGATAGAAAAACCTTAGTGTCGCCTCTTTTATGGCTAAAAGATACTCAAGGGCAAGCTCTAACTCTTGTTAAATGTCTTATAACCCAAGGCGCCAGACATCAAATCAGAGCACACCTTGCCTCCATTTGTTTTCCTTTAGTGTCAGACACTAAATATGGTGCACAAGTTTTCTATGACATGAATACATTACAAAATCTTAGTATGCTTGATACATCGTGTATGTTACCCGTAACGAAAGAAAACCTTAGCAAAGCTTCATCTTTATCTATACAACCGCCAGCTACATATGGATATTCTAATAGAAATGATGAGGAATGTTTTTTACTCCATCACATAAAAATAGAAATTCCTTACTTTGAATGTCTCTGTTTACCATCATATTTAGGAGTTTTACCTGAAGATATATTTCAACTTATTGAAAATTCATTATATTAACAATTTTGTACTATTCCTTGTTTTAACAATTTTGTAAAATAACTTTAAAAAAAATATCCTTTTTTCACTAAATAAGCTTATATTGCGTATAAATCATATGGATTTAGCATGATATGAGCTTTTTTTTACAAAATTTTGCATTTTTTTCTTGCCAAAGAATGAAAACTGCATTATAAAACTTAAATCAAATTTTTACATTTTTGTAATGGAGGCTTA
>CAYJPS010000253.1:0-2247 GCA_964372135.1 uncultured Treponemataceae bacterium
GGGCTTTATATATGAAAAACGGTTACATGCACCACAAAAATCTTCGTAACACATGTAACCGCTTTTATAAATTTAAGCGTATTAATTGTTAATTATTCATTATTAATTACCTAGTTCATTTGGGCATACATGCCAAGCATGTGAACTTCATCGCAGGTGAGTTTTAATTGCTCTAAGGCCTTTGCTATAAGTTCGTCTTGTTTAGACTTTTCTATATTGATGCCTTCTTGCGTTAAATCAATATCAACATAGAACATGTATCGCCAAGGCTGTCCTTGAACGGGGCGAGATTCCAAGCGTGACATATTTAAATTCATGCCTTTTAAAATTCCTAAGCACTCATATAATGAACCACTTTCATTTTTTGCAACAAAAGCAATACTAGCCATACTAGAGCCTGCATTTTGTTCTGCGATTGGTGCAATTTTTTCACGTAAGCGAGCATCATTAGTGGCTTGAATAATTAAAAACCTTGTGTAGTTTCTAGGATCATCTTCAATACCTGTCTTTAAGACTTCTAGGTCTTTAGCAGCTTTAACAGATGCAATGGCAGCGCAATCTTTTGTGCCTTTTTTTGAAACTGTTTCTGCTGCAAGTGACGTTGAAGCACATTCAATTTTTTCCCAATTTGTAGTCTCTAAAAAATTAGCACATTGGCTTAAACCTTGCGGATGAGAATACACTGTTTTTATTGAATCTATCGTTGCACCTTGGCAAGCTAAGAGAGAATGTTCTATTCGTAGTTTTATACTTCCTGCAATGCTTACATCTGCAAAACGAACTAGATTGTCATAGTTTTCGTATACAGAGCCTGCAAGTGAGTTTTCAATTGGAATAACAGCACAATCGGCTTGGCCGTCTTGCACGGCATGAAATGCTGCCCTAAAGTTAGGGTAAGAAACCATTTCAGCTGCGTTGTCAAAATAGCGCATACCAGCTTGTTCTGCATAAGCGCCGTGAGAACCAGAAAATGCGCAACGTATTTTTGTACTATCTGTTTTTCCAGTTGTTTTTAATTCTGTTTCTTTAGCTTCTTCGCGTATTTTTACTGTTTCTCTTCCTACAACTGGAGCAAGTACATCAACATCACGCATAAGTTTTTCAAATTGTTCTGGATATAAGCTTTGTGCACCATCAGATAAGGCCTTTTCAGGATTACAGTGTACTTCAACAATAATTCCATCGGCTCCTGCTGCAACTGCAGACAAGGCAAGTGGTGGAACTTTATCACGAATTCCAATTGCATGACTTGGGTCAACAATTACGGGAAGATGAGTTAATGCTTGAACAACTGGGATAGCCGAAATGTCAAGTGTGTTCCTTGTGGCCGTTTCATATGTTCTAATGCCCCGTTCGCATAGCATTACATTATCTGTTCCAGATGATAATAAATATTCTGCAGCCATAAGCCATTCTTCAATTGTTGCAGAAAGCCCACGCTTTAGAATAACAGGTTTACCAAGCGCTCCAACCTTTTTTAAGAGCTCAAAGTTTTGCATGTTTCGAGCGCCAATTTGATACACGTCAATGTAGTCAATCATCTCAGGAATATAATCGGCAGATACAATCTCGGTTGAAACAGGAAGTCCATACTTTTCACCAGCTTCTTTTAAAAGCTTTACACCCTCTGCACCCATTCCTTGAAATGCATAAGGCGATGTTCTTGGCTTATATGCCCCACCTCGAAGCATAACAGCACCTGCCATTGACACACGGCGTGCAGCTTCAAAAATTTGCTCACGACTTTCAACAGCACAAGGCCCCGCAATCGTAGTAAATCGGCTTCCCCCAATTCGAATAACTTGCCCTCTATTATTAGGTATTTCTATAATAGTGTTGTCTTTTTTGAATTCTCTACTTGCCATTTTGTACGGCTTTGAAATAGGAATAACTTGTGCAACACCATGAATGAGTTCAACTTCTCTTGGGTCAATTGACAAATGCCCAACAGCTCCAAAAATGGTATTTTCTTCACCCTTTATTTCGTTTACTTTAAACTTGTGACGTTCCAAAAAGTTCTTTAAGTTTACTTTGTCTTCTTCTGTTATGTTGTGTTTTAATACTATAACCATTTTGTTAATTACGAATTACTAGTTACTAATTACGATGTACCGTTAATTCATTCTCCTTAAAAATATTTTTTTCATTTATTTTGGGGCTTTTATCCGGCTATGCGGGGTTCCGCCTTTCGGCTTCATTCGCATTTGTTTAGGAGCGACGAGGGCGACGCTCCCTACAAATGCGAAC
>CAYJPS010000254.1:0-2238 GCA_964372135.1 uncultured Treponemataceae bacterium
TAATTATTAATTATGCATTATTAATTATTAATTGTTACTAATTACTCCGCTTTTTCCCTTCGTTAATTCCACCACATAATCATGTAAACCTTGTAACTCTGGCTCTACAATCATGCCGTTTATAGAAATATCAACGGCAAAGTCTTCTTCAATATCACAAACATTCAAAGTTTGCACATGGCGTTTTGCTAGTTCGTATTGATCATAGCTTACGGTAAACGAAAATGGAACACGCAACACAAGTTCTTCTGTTTCGATAAGGGCAAGTACTGCCTTAGCGGATTCTGAATAAGCTTTTACTAGCCCACCAGTACCTAAAAGCGTTCCACCAAACCATCTTGTAACAGTCACCAAAATATTAGTACATTTTTTTCCTTTTAGAACATCCAATACTGGCCTACCTGCAGTTCCAGAAGGTTCGCCATCGTCGCTCATACCATACACTTCGGCATTCTTCCCTACGGCAAAAGCATGCACAACATGGTTTGCGTCACTGTAAAGTTCTTTAAGGCTTTTTAACTTTTCTCGAGCTTCAACTTGAGTTGTTACTGGGAATGCTTCTGCTAAAAAACGCGAGTTCTTAAAAAATAGCTCCGCATTTGCTTGTTTTAATAAAATATCCATATAGTATTTTATTCTGTTTTTTCTTTATCATTTTTACTTTCATTATCATCATGATAATTTGGTAGTTTTGCATAACGCTGATCTATAGCATCTATTGCATTTGGAGACTCCCCGTATGAAACATACCAAGATGCAAAGGCTAAGCTTATTTTCATAATAGTTACATACATACAAATGATGTATACAAAATTTAATATATTCGAAAATGCAACATACGATGTTGATGATACATCAATAGTATCAATAAATAGCGGTATTTGTAGTACAATAAGACAGGCAATAAAGATTACTATATAATAACTTGAACAGCTAAAACAAAATTTCAAAAACTCTATTTTTTTTCCCTTCACAATACTTAGACTTTGCATTAAACCTTGCTTAACAGTTAAACGAGGATTTTCATAAAGTAAAAACCATGCAAACGCAAAGTGCATATACAATATGGCTAAGAGAATAAGAGAGATAATGCCAAGTATCGCCAGGAGCATATCGAATGTAAGAAAAATCTTTTCATGTTGAAGAAGAAAAGAAAAAACTCCACTCGCTCCTAACAACACACTCATGTACACAGCCGAAAAAATAATACCAATTTTAAAAGATCTTTTAAAATCATAAAATCCAGAAAAAAGATGTCCTATCACTGCATAGTTTCCTGAATATAATAAAAATACAAGAACAAAGAAACCATATTGGAGAACAAAGTGTAGCGCCGAAACTACCAATGATGTTACAATAAGTGAAATTACAGAAAGAATATTTATAGTAGAAGACATAATAGCTGATGCAATTGGAATCATTGCAAAGGCCATCATTAATGTTGTAAGAATTCCCATAATTAACATTGAAATTATTAATTTAGGTAAATTTTGTGCCATGCACATTTCTACTCGTTTTACTGAATCGCTTCTCATTAGCTATCCTCTTTTTTTTCATCCGTCACTAAATCGAGTTGTGCTTTTGCCTTTGACACAGCAATTTTCTGCACTTCTCTACTTGCAAGACGCACACCTTGCGCTTTTAAACCTTTTTCTTCAAAATCTTCAGCCTTGAACACTTCTTCTAAAATTTTAACCCTTGGCTTTTTTACATACATTAATTTAAACTCAAATTTTTTGCGCATATCAACATGAAGGACTTTGCAGTTTGGCGGTGCTATTTGATAGTCGCGATTTAAGATGAATTGACCAATACGGCATCGTTTTATACACGCATAGTTATTTTTGGGGTCTTTATAAATAATGGTAAACAATACCTTAGAAAGTTCATCCTTATCGGAAAGACCACAGTACCACATGCCGGTGTCTACAAAAAGTTTTTCGGGAACATCGTTTACATGATACACGCCACTTTTTCGTAAAACTACAATACGGTCATACGGAGATACTTTCATTATCTCTGTTCCTGTTGAAACATTGGTACCCAAATATCCTGTTTTGGAGTCATAGCGAAGACTTACATCACGTTTTACCACTTCTCGAACATCTACTTGGTCAAAACCTTTAATTTCTGTTTTGCGCTTCGTTTCTTCTTCGTCTAAGCGAGCAAGAATTCCATCTAGCCAAGAAAGCGCATAGGCTACAAGATTTTTTAAGAGTTTTGCAATTTCTTTTAATC
>CAYJPS010000255.1:0-2216 GCA_964372135.1 uncultured Treponemataceae bacterium
AAAGGTTAGGAAAGAGGGCGTAGAATATGACGGAACAAAAGTTAAAAATCAGAGGTTGGGTTAAAAACGTGGCGATAGTGTTTTTGAGTGTCATTTTAGTGCTGACCTTCTTTTCAAACACTATAATGAACAGGTCTTTGCCCGAGGTCTCGGCACAGTATGTGCAGTCGGGTAGCATAAGCACGCTAATTAGGGGCAGCGGCAACTTGGAGGCGGCGGAGAGCTATGATCTCATGGCGGAAGACGTGCGCAAGGTGCAGACGGTCTTGGTGCGTGTTGGGCAGGAGGTAACGGCGGGCGAGGTCGTCATGATCTTAGCCGAGGGTGACAGTGCGGAGCTTGAGGCTGCGGAGTTGGAGCTTGAGAACCTGTACTACTCGTACCAGAAGTCACTCATATCGGCAGGTATAGACGGCGGTGGTGAGAGTACAGCGGTCACGAACGCACGTGAGGACTTGGAGGAAGCTATAGCGGATGTGGAGCGTCTCGCCTACGCTACGGACTTGGCTGTAGATCAGGCGAAGCAGATGCTCGACCTGGCGACGGCGGAACACGCCGATGCTGTGGAGGAACTGGAGGACGCCGGCGGCGTGGGTTCGGGCACGGGCGGTGATTATTCTGCTGTTACGTCGGCCTATGATAAGCTTAATGCGGCACGTACGGCGCTGGACGCTGTCATGATCCAGTACGGCGAGGAGTACTATCTGCTCTCGAAGATAGCGAGCCACTACTATACAACGGAGGCGAGTTATTCACATGCGGCGTATATGCAGTCCTTGGCATCGCAGTATTCACAGGACGGCGCGCTTGCGGTTGGCGATCCGACGCCTACGCACGCAGACCTCATACCCGACAACATAAACACGAACAATATAAGCGTAACTAATGTGACGAACAATGCGGCAGACCCCGAGTTTATAGATGTAGAGTTTAGCGACCCGACGAAAAACGGCACGTTCAGCAAGTACCTTATAGCCGAGGCTTTCGATGAGGTGGACACAGCGGAGGCGGCTATAGACACGGCTGAGGCGGCGGTGCAGTCAGCGGAGGATGCTTATGATGCGAGCTATTCGCCGTCTAACGCAAGCTTAAAGCGTGCGGTGGACGAGGCGAAGGAGATAATGGACGAGATGCAGGCGGCGTATGATAAGGTCGTGGCGGACAATACGGCTTTAGAGTTAGCGGAGACCTCGGTGGATACATATACGGAGACCTTGGAGTCGGCGCTCAACTCGGATCAGCTACAGGGCATAGACCTACAACAGCAGCTAAGTGCGATAGGTCGTGCGCAGGAGGCTGTAAATGAGCTGCGTGGCGGTGCTGAGGGCGGCGGTGAGGTTATATCGCCGGTAAACGGCATAGTGACGGCGGTTAACGCTTCGGCAGGTCGTGAGACGAGCACGGACACGCCCTTGGCGGTCATAGAAGTGCCCGACATGGGCTATACGGTTTCCGTACGCGTAACCTTGGAGCAGTCACGCAATGTGACGGTGGGCGATGAGGTACAGGTTAGCTCGGGCTATTGGGGGTCGGAGCTCTACGGTACGCTGACTGCCATACGACCCGACACCTCTGAAGGCTCGAGTGGCGTTAATCAGAACAGGCTACTTGTAGTCGCTGTTGAGGGTGACGTGGAGGCAGGCATGAATGTGGATGTCGCTATAGGCGAGCGCAGCCAGAACTACGATACCATAGTACCGAATAGTGCCTTGAGGGAGGACTCGAACGGCTCATACGTTTTGACGGTAGTTGCAAAGAGTAGTCCTTTGGGTAACCGCTATATAGCGACAAGAGTGGATGTAGAAGAGCTTGCAAAGGACGACAACTTCACAGCTGTGAAGGGTGGGCTCGTAGGCTACGATTATGTAATAACAAATTCGACAGCGCCCATAGAGCCGGGCACACAGGTGAGGATGGCGGATAATACTTGACGGTTGTTATAGGTTGGATAAAGCGAAATAGGACACGAGCGCTGTTATGGGGCATAAGTGCGTTGCTTGCCATAGCGGGCTTCGTGTTGCTCGCTGTGTTCTATAACTTGGATAATGGACTGGTCGGGCAGACGGTGTCAGAGCAGTTTCGTGGCGAGTCTGAGATGAACTTCGTGCAGGCGACGGCATTTTTTCCCGTTGGTGCGGAGGGCGACTTCCTACAGGTGTACAGTATGCGTGATAGCATGGAGGGTAGTTTGTCGGACTCGGGACTGGAACAGCCGG
>CAYJPS010000256.1:0-2174 GCA_964372135.1 uncultured Treponemataceae bacterium
TAGAAAAAGTTGAAGCTGTAGGTGTTTCAGGCCAGCAACATGGATTTGTTCCCCTAAATAAAGAAGGAAAAAGTCTCTACAATATTAAACTTTGGAATGATACATCAACAGCACAAGAATGCAATGACCTCACCACGTCCTTTGGAGGCGATGGTGAAGTCATTAAAGAAGTTGGAAACCTCATGCTTCCAGGCTTTACAGCTCCCAAGATACAGTGGTTAAAAAATAATAAAAAAGAAGCATGGGCAAACCTTCACTACATTTTACTTCCACATGATTATATCAATTTTGTTCTAACCGATAGTTATACCATGGAATACGGCGATGCATCTGGAACTGCGCTATTAAATCCATCAGCACGAACGTGGTCTAAAAAAGCATGCGACCTTATCGATGGAGAACTATATAACAAACTGCCAAAACTTATTGAAGCACATGAGCCTTGCGGAACAATCACTAAAAAAGCAAGCGAGCTGTATGGAATCCCAGAGGGCATCCCTGTTTCATCAGGTGGTGGAGACAATATGATGGGCGCAATTGGAACAGGCACCGTAAGCGATGGATTTTTAACAATGAGCTTGGGCACATCAGGCACGCTGTACGGTTATTCAGATAAACCTATTGCAGACCCTAAAAACGGGCTCTCAGGATTCTGCTCATCAACAGGTGGATGGCTACCACTTCTTTGTACAATGAACTGTACCGTAGCACAAGAACAAATTAGAGACCTTTTACAAGTAAGTGTAAAAGACTTTGATGCATTAGCAGAAAAAGCTCCTTGCGGTTCAGAAGGCGTAACAGTTCTACCTTTCTTTAACGGAGAAAGAACACCAAACCTTCCAAACGGAAGGGCAAGTATTACAGGCTTAACAGCAGCTAATACCTCTCGAGAAAACATTTGTAGAGCCGCAATGGAAAGCGCAATATTTGCAATGCGTGGAGGCTTAGATTCTTTTCAAAAGCTCGGCTTTTCTCCAAAAGAAATAAGGCTTATCGGTGGTGGGGCAAAAAGCGCATTGTGGAGGCAAATTGTAGCAGATGTTTTAAACGTTCCTGTAAAGATTCCCGTTTTGGATGAGGCTGCAGCATTAGGAGCAGCAATACAAGCGCTTTGGTGTTTGCAAAACAAGGACAAAGCTACACCTGCAACAATGGGCGAACTTTGCAAAGAACACATTAAGCTTAATGAAGATTCTGGCGCACTACCAATTGCTGCAAATATAGAAAAATACAATGAAGCATATAAGGCATATATAACACAGCTCGAAGCAGTTATGCCTTTGTATAAATAATAATTAACAATTAATAGGTAACAATTATTAATTATATTGACTATCTAGGTAGGTAATAAATACAAAAATGTATTATTACACTGATTTATATCATATAGAATAGGTTTTCTAATTTTATATGAATAGTATCAAAAGTAGGTTGTCATATTAATTATTAATTATTCATTATTAATTAAAAGGAGACACTATGTCATTTTTTAAAGGTTCAAAAGAATACTTCCCTGGAATTGGGAAAATTGGCTATGAAGGCCCAAATTCAACTAACCCATTAGCATTCAAATACTACGATGAAAACAAAGTTATCGCTGGTAAAACAATGAAAGACCATCTTCGTTTTGGTATTGCATACTGGCACTCATTTTGTGCTGACGGTGCAGACCCATTCGGAGCAGGAACAATTGAGTTTCCTTGGAATTCTACAAACGACGGCATGACAAATGCAGCAAACAAAGCAGATGCAGCATTCGAATTTATCACAAAAATTGGGGCACCATACTACTGCTGGCACGATAGAGATATTTGCCCAGAAGGCGAAACCCTTGCAGAAAGCGAAAAAAATCTTATTACAATTACTGACATGCTAAAAGAAAGACAAGACGCAACAGGCGTAAAACTTCTTTGGGCAACAGCAAACGCATTCTCAAACCCACGGTACATGAATGGTGCTGCAACAAATCCGCAATTTGATGTAGTGGCACATGCAGGTTTTCAAGTAAAAACTTGTATCGATGCAGCAATCAAATTAGGGGCAGAAGGATACACTTTCTGGGGTGGACGCGAAGGTTACATGAGTCTATTAAACACTCAAATGAAAAAAGAACAAGAACACATGGCTACATTCTTAACAATGGCTCGTGACTATGCTCGAAAAAATGGATTCAA
>CAYJPS010000257.1:0-2167 GCA_964372135.1 uncultured Treponemataceae bacterium
AGTGACATCAGATGCACTGAGGTAACCTTTCATTTTTTTCATGCGGTTGCCCTGGAGAAAAAAGGAGATTGCATCATGTTTAAGTTAGTGGTAAGCTAAGCGGGTAATAAAACTCTCAAAAAATGAATAAACAACTTATTAGTTATCACCTGTTGCGTATCTTGATACTAATTCTTTTTTTATACCCTTTGACATTCATTGGAGTGAAAATTAGCGATTTAGGCGTGCTTCACGGTATTAAGATTTTTATACTTTCGAGCCTTTGTTATATATTAGGAAATGTAATTTTTAACTTTAAAAACAGAGATATTTCACCAAGCAAGTGCACTCTTTGTTACATTCCTCTACTTCTACCGCTAGCTGGTTACTTTTATTCTGATATATGCAGCTTTATTGCTTATTTAGTTGCTGTGCCGATAAGTATTTTCTGCTATGTAATCGTCTCTCGATTGAAGATAACTTATTCCTTCGTCGCAAAGGCTTTGATTGTTATCTGTCTTTACTTTGTGTTCATTTATTCTTTCTTTTTTCCTCCGCACGAGAAGATTTTCGACATCTGGCAACTTTACGATTTAAGTCTGTCATTGAGAGAAAACTATAATTATTATACGGATTATATTAGATGTCTTCAGTTCAATACGGGAAATAGTACAAGCTTCCCTTTTCTTTATCCTCTTTTGCTTGGCGCAATAGATTTCATGACGGGCTTAGGGCTTAGATCCTATTTGCTTTTGAATGCTGCAATATGCACCGCTATAATCGCTCTAATACGAAATATATGCTTAATTCATAAGCAAGGTGAAAAATGGGGATGGATTGCTTTTCTTATTTTTATATCACCGGTAACAATTGAAGTGCGTAATGGCGGAACTACACCATTTTCAATTATGATATTGATTGCTCTTTTGTTGCTTTTGTCGTCCAAAAAGACTGAGCAATGCATTAAGGATAAATCAGCATCACTAGTGAAAATTTCGCTATTAATTGGAGCTTTGGTCGGGACAGCTTGTATGGTTCGTTTTGACTTTCTGCCAATAGCTTTAATGATCGTTACGGTTTGGGGGGCTTATTTTACATTAAGAGAAAGAAGAGCATCGTCTCTGCTTTCATTAGCTACGTTATTATTATTTTTATTGCCATGGAGTATTTATTCATTGGCGCTATTCGATCATCCGTATATCATGGATAATAGCAGAAGATTGATATATATAGAGGATACGAGACCATCAACTTTTCACCCTAGCGATTTCTCCTCGCCCACTCTTTTTACGCACTCTCAATTATGGTTTAGCACCAAAATGAGTCTTATTGCTTCCATGATTAAAGAGCTACTACGCTTCTTATTAGTACAGCCTATCGTATTAATTGCGTTATGTATTTTTATTTGGCAAAAAATCAAGAAAAAAAGCATAACACACTCGAAGTATTTTAATATAGTGAGCTTGACTTTAATTGCGATCGCATCCATTTACTTGCCAATACTATTTCTTACAGGTTATTTAGGGAATACTCGATATTATACCCCTTTTCTAGCTCTTCTTGTACTTCTCATTTTGCTTCATATTCGCCTGCCTAATATTTTAGAGATGAAAAGAGTTAAAGTAAAATTCTTGATTATTTTCCTTGTTTTATTTAGCTTCCTTTGCTTTACGAGCTATATGACAATTAGTAAAGTGAACTTCCTCATTGATAAACAATTAAATAAGTTTTCTATTCTGCATGATAATCGTGACTTTCAATCATTAAATGTAGAGAAACTTTCACAGTATGAGCAGGAGGTAAAAGCATATATACTTAACAGCGAGAAAGAAAAGCAGACTATGCTTTGTAGTGTTAGGATTGATGATATATTTTACCTCCCGCGCTTTGTCTGCAATTCTGATATTATGTGTATTCTCAACCAGAAGCAAGTTGACCACACAGATGATATCGTACAAACATTCGGAGTCACATATATCCTCACTGATGACAAAAACTACATAAAAGAAATAATGGAGCGTGAAGATTGTCAAAAATTAGATATTGAAACCACACCCGTCAAATACCTATACCGCATTACAAATTTACAAAAAACAAATTCGGATTAATTATATTCCTGATAGGGGAGTTCTAGCTATTCGTTTTCACCTTGACTCTAGCAGCTCAAATCACTAGTATGATGCTAGGT
>CAYJPS010000258.1:0-2166 GCA_964372135.1 uncultured Treponemataceae bacterium
AAAAGTCAAGGAAAAAGCATAGGTTGAAAATGTGTTAACATTTTCATACGCTTTTGAACAAGACTTTTTTCAGTCATTTTTTAAGCTTTGCTAAAAAATGGCAATATAATACTAAGTTTGCAACGCAAACTATTAAATGAATGAAGAGGCCCCATGCGTGCCAGTTCATTCATTATATTTCAAACTTTATGTGTCGAGCTTAATTCCTTTTTTCTTAGCAATGGCTTTTGGAATAAGAGAAATTAAGAATAATACAACTCCTGCAATAGCAAACTGGACAAGTAAGGTAACAGACATCCCATTTTCAACTATTTCTCCTGCCATGTATGCATAGATAAACGATCCAGGCATCATAGTAATGAAAGAAACGATAACATAGGTTAATAGGTTCATTGAAGTGCAACCATAGGCATAGTTTTGCACATTGTATGGGAACACAGGAACCAAACGAGTGAGTATTAAAAAACTTGTTCCGTTTTCTTTAACACCTTGATCAATTTTCTTAAAAAATTTATTTTCTCGAAATTTATCTTCAATAGTATCTCTGGCAATATAGCGCGCAACAATAAACGCTGCTGTTGCGCCTGTGGTGCCTGCAATCATTGATAAGATACCACCTACAATAGAACCAAATACAATACCACCTGCTATTGTGAGCATGGAACCAGGTATCATAAAAATTGCTATAACGGTATATAACAAAATGTATGCAAGATAGCCCAATATACCGAGGCTGTTAAACCATGCTTGCATTGCAGGCACATTAGATAAAAATTCAAGTAATCCAAAGTAATTTGCTAAGAAAATTCCCAGCCCAATTACAGCAACGGCAATTATGATCTTAAGTATGCCACCTTTCTTTTTTGTTTCTTTTTCTTCCATTTTATCTTCCTTTAATTAATTTTTTTAAGTCCAACTTTTGTTTTATATCGGTTTGTCCATGCAGTGAGCGTTTGTGATAAGGTATCAATTGGTGGTTCTGCTCCTTTTTCAACAACATCTCCCCAAACGAGATCTAGTATATGCCATGCTTGAGCTCCTCCCATAAGCATAGATTGTCTACAGGCTGCACAATAGGTTACCACTTGGTTTGTTGGGAAATCAGCAACACGACGAACCATAACTTTTTTTGCAGTCTCTGGATTTGCAGGTACTACCATTCCGCCAAAGCCACAGCACCGAGTTGTTTCTCGTGTTTTTTCTGGCTCTATTGTTTTGTATCCTAGTTCACTCATTATCCACCGAATGCCATCGTGTATGTCAGTGTATTGGCGAACAGAGCATGAGTCATGCATAGAAAAAACAACCTCGCTGCCTTTTGCCTTTCCAACAAGCTCTTTAGGTAATCCAATTTGTGGAAACAGTGACCAAAGAGAAATAACTTTAATGTTTTCATTTAAGCTCATTGTCTTATAGCAACTTTGGCAAGCTACAATTAATTCATCTACTTCAAGCTCTTCTAAATCTTTTGTTAAGCCATCAAACCGTTCATGAAACTTGTCTTCTTGCCCAACCGCCTTCGTAGGTTTTCCACAACATTTTTGTATAAATGAAAGATCTGGGTAAATAGACTTTAAGTACTCTGCTGTTTTAAGAACTAAGTCTGGGTTATATGATGATAGGGCACAACCGCCCATAAATGCTTTTCTTCCCATTATTGTTTCCTACCTTTGTATTTTCCTGTAAAGATTTTTGAAAATCCTAACATTTGGTGCATATTAATAGCCTTGTGCCCTTTCATTGGAGAGTTTCCACCATTAGCTTTTACCATATCTTTTCTTATGGCTCCAAATAGTTCTGCAAACTTATACTCTTCTGGACATACAAGCGTGCATTGGTCGCACATATTACAAGAGTATGCAATAACTGGTTTCAAATCCTTATCTTTAATAAACTGTTTAAATAATTGGCCAGGGTATTCTGCATAGTCGTTTAGCATAATGCATTCAACCATACACTTTTTGCACTCACATACAAAGCATCTATTAGCTTCCTTTAATGCTTCTTCTTCTGTAAATCCAAAGTCGCACTCATCAAATGTTTTTATTCTATCCTTCACATTCATTTGTTTTGATTCTGTGCGCGCAATATCCTTAGCATCTTCTGGTAATGGAATATCAAGTTTTGATGTATAATACCACTCTTCTTCAAAGTTTCTTCCTTCTT
>CAYJPS010000259.1:0-2152 GCA_964372135.1 uncultured Treponemataceae bacterium
TGCATATCGCTATATCATCTATGCCACCTAACACCTTCATCGCATCTTTCAATCCCGACTGCTTATCCGGCGGCAAATCTATCTGCGTCACATCGCCCGTAATAACCACTTTCGACCCGAAACCTATCCTCGTAAGAAACATTTTCATCTGCTCCTTACTCGTGTTCTGTGCCTCGTCCAAAATGATGAAGCTATCATCCAAGGTCCTACCGCGCATATACGCCAAAGGTGCAACCTCTATGCTTCCACGCTCCAAGTACTTGTTGTACGTGTCCGCACCCAACATGTCGAAAAGCGCATCATACAGTGGTCTCAAGTAAGGATCTACCTTGCTCTGCAAGTCGCCCGGCAGAAAGCCCAGTCGCTCTCCGGCTTCCACGGCAGGTCTCGTCAATATTATCCTATTGACCTGCTCCGAGCGAAATGCCGCCACCGCTTGCGCTACCGCCAAATACGTCTTGCCCGTGCCGGCAGGCCCTATGCCCAATGTTATCGTATTTTTCGATATGGACTCCGCATATTCTCTCTGCCCTATGGTCTTTGCTTTGACCGGCTTGCCCTTTGCCGTTATACACAGCACATCCTCCGCAAGTTCTGTTATCTTCGCCTCTCTACCGTCCTTCACGAGCTTTATTATATAACGCACATTCTGTGAGTCTATCGCTTCGCCCCTTGACGCTAAATGTAAAAGACCGCTTATCGCACGCTCCGCTATGAGCACAGCCTCGCCCTCACCGCTTATATGCAATTCACTCTCACGGTCCGTTATCTTCACGCCCAGCTCATCTTCTATTATCCGTAAATTCCTATCAAATGACCCAAACACATTTATCACATTTTCCAACCTGTCAATCGCCAGACTGATCTCCGTCATCACTTTCTTCTCCTTCGTATTGTCTCGTGAACATGGGTTCCTCTGTATTCACGCCTATCTGCTCTAAGCACTGTGCCCTCAAGGTCACCATGACCATATCACCATTCACCGCTACAGTCACAGCGCTCTCAACAACTTCACCCTCGCCTATCTCCGCAGACAGTGCCGCTCGCAGACTCCGCTCCAGCTCAGCTGCCACTTCATCAACACTGCGCTCTTTTGCCACAAGCTCATATTCACGCTCTTCGATTTTGACCAGTGTCAGCGGCAAAGTGAACAGTCCATCCGCCGCCAACTCATATTCACGTGCTATTCTATCACAGTCCACACCACTATTTCCACTGCTAATATAAAAATTAAGCCTTTTTTCCCCAATTTCAAGCGCCCATCGACTATTTTTGCCGGCTTTATATTGCTTTTCGTACTCTATCACACCGGCGACCGCCGTCATTTCATACCAAGTACGCGCTGTCACCTCACCAAGTGCATACACATATTTGTCCTCAGCACCCTCATAACTGCTCACCATATACCCCGTCACAAGCAGGTCACCCTCATTTACTATCTGACCTTCCACCACATAGGCTCGACCCTGAAGCACATTCACGCTATCCACAACGCCCGTCTTCGTCGCCACTATATCCGACGGCATGTCATTGTCCACAGGCTGTACCACCTCCACTCGTTCCCGCACTATCACCGTCGCTCTGCTTTGGCTCACATTTACAGCCAAATATGCTATCTCGGGTAAGGCAAGTTGCATCTTATTTCTAATGTCCTCATTTGAATACGATAACCAAAAACTGCCTATTGATACACCGCAATCTTCCAAGGCTCTCAAAAGCTCACCGTTTGTCAGCTTCTCATTGCCCGTCACCTCTATATCCCACACAAAAAGCGAGGACATCATAATCAGTAGAGTAAGCACTATAAACGAACACAGCAAGGTCTTCCTACCACGCAACTTTTCTCTAAGCTCATGCCTTGCGCTTTGACGCACTACCTGTAAGTCGCACTGACAGTACAGCGCTATATTGTGTATCGCCTCATAGTCATTTTCAGGTATGCGTAGCTCGAGTGTTGTCTCACCTGTCCTACGCACAGAACGCAGAGCATAGCCACGTTCCGCCAGCTTATTGAGCACAGTCTCTGTCTTTGCGCCACTGATCTCTACACTCACGCTGCCTATCAACACATTTATGAATTTTTCCATCACTCTAACTCCACAGCTGTAATCCGGCCTCTTATCAGCACTGCACCCTTATCCATTGCCGCTAA
>CAYJPS010000260.1:0-2144 GCA_964372135.1 uncultured Treponemataceae bacterium
CGCTTTCATCATTCTTTTTAGCACCAATAGCATTTGAAATGAGAACAACTGCGGCCGTACCAATTCCCATTCCCAACGCAAGTATTGAAAAAAAAGCAGGAAAGGAAAGAGAAAGGCCTGCAAGTGCATCACTTGAAATTTTTCCACCGTACCAAGTGTCTGTGATATTGTAAAATGTATTAAACATAAACCCCAAGCTAGCGGGGAATCCTATGTCAAAAAAAAGGTGAGGGATGTGACCTTTTGTAAGGTCGGAATTAGGTGTTCTTTGCATAGTATATTGTTGTGCAATTATAAAATTATGTCAATATAAAAAAGTGAACATTTGATGGATTTTATAAATATTTCTTTTCAAACTCGTCTATTGGAAGAGGTTTGTCAAAAAGATATCCTTGTCCTTTTCCAAAGTTCATTTCTCTTAACATATCACATTGAGCTTGTGTTTCTATCCCCTCGGCAACTGATGTTTTTACTTGCAATGAGTTGCAAACGTCTATAGAATAGCCGACTAGCAACTTCGTTCTATCGCTTGTCGTAATTGAGTCAATTAAGCTTTTGTCTATTTTTACTTCATCAAATTCAGTATCAATAAACAGTGATAAGTTTGAATAACCTGATCCAAAATCATCGAGAGATAAAATAAAACCAGCATCAGAAAATTCTTTTGTGATATTAGTTAAAAATTTAATATCAAGTAATTGGATGCTTTCGGTTATTTCAATGACGATTTTATCGGGGGTAACACCACTTTCAAGGCAGATTTGTAAAAAGTCATTGACAATATTTTCTTGTTGTAATGTTATTCGGGAAAGATTTACAGCTATGGTAAAGGTTTTGTATAATTCTGTGTTCTTCCATGTGTTCAATAGTTTACATACTTCTGCAAATACATGTTTGTCGAGGTATTGGATAATATTTTCTTTTTCATAAAATGGAATAAAGAAAAAGGGGCTTTCAATTTTACCATTTTCATTTGTTTTTCTCACCAAGGCCTCAGCACTAGAAATGGTCATTGTTTTTAAGTCAAGTTGCGGTTGTAAATATACTTGAAACATTCCTTTTTCAATTTCATTAATGATATTAGTTACAAGCAAAGCCCTATAATTTTGGTTAATATGATTACTCATGTAATATTGTTTTTCAATGTACATTAAGCCATCAGCTTTTCCAACTTGCTCTGTGACATTTAGTACTTTTCCGTTCCATAAGGAACCAATCGAAACAACAAGGTCTTCAATACTTGAGGCTTTATCACGAAGCTCTTGTACCGCAACTTCAAATTGTTCATTGCTAAAATCTTCTTGCAGAACAATAAATTCATCACCATCTATTTTAAAAACATTTTCTCCAAATAAATTGGTAAGAATATTTGCAAGCGTAACTATGAGGTAATCTCCATACTTGTAACCTTTGCTTTCGTTTACATGCTTTAGTCCATTGATGTTTACATAAATAACTCCAAGTGTTTTTGGAGGCATCTCTTCGTAATGTTCGAGCTTTCTGTTGTAACTATGCCTATTTGCAATGCCAGTTAGAGTATCTATATAGCTTAAGGCATTGAGTTGTTCAATAAGCTGAGTTTTATCAAAAAAATCTTCTACAAATTTTGCAACTGACTTTATTAGCTCTGTACTTATTTCTTTTCTGGCGCTATTATCCAAGCCTATAAAACCCATAAAATTACCGGTTTTATGGCGTAACGGAACTACAACTAGTGATGTTATCCCTTGAGGCTCAAGCGTTTTATATTGTTCTGAGTTTTTGTCAACATCTTTTTCAAGGTCGGTAATTGAAAACTCTCCATTCTTTTTAAATGCTTCAAACCAGTCCACTGCATGCTCAACAGGCACCTCTTTAAGATTTTGAATATGTGAAGCAATTCCTTCCTTACACCATTCGTGAGTATTTGACATTGTTATGCCGTCATCATTGATGGTAAAAACATAACCTCTTTCTGCATCATAGTGATTTGCGAGTATTTGTAATAATTTATCGATAGACACATGTGGCGAATCATCTGAGTGAAGTGTTTCAATACAGGCATTCAAAGCTTGCTCATGATTTATTTTTAGCTTAAGTTCAGTAATGTCATTAGCAATTTCCATTCGATACTTTTTGCCTTCAACATTAATTATGGTATCTTT
>CAYJPS010000261.1:0-2140 GCA_964372135.1 uncultured Treponemataceae bacterium
TGGGTTGCGATATTATTCAAGGTTATTATTATTCAAAACCCTTATTTCAAGATGACTTCAAAAACTTCTATGATAGTAAAAAATGCCTGTAATTTTTATTTCGATCATATACGATTTTTGGTTACACTCCCTCAAAGCCCTCCTATCTTCTTTGATAGCAACGAGACTGCCCAAAAGGCAGTCTTGTTGGTTTATAGCACTTTAGTTCAATATCAGATTTAATAAGCTAGTGGACTGTTCACATGTCGCATGATATTTTTTATTAAATCGGCATATTTTCACAAACTAAAGTTTTTGAAGGGTGATCGAGAGAATAATTCTCAGCATGTTGAATAAGACGAAACAGCGTCAGTGGTTAGGCAAAAAATTTTCCCCAAATAACTCAAACTTAAAGCAAGGCGATCTGTCCTTTATTCTTATGCATTTCTTTATATGTCTGAGGCTAACCCATTTATATTTTATTGAATTCAAGCATATAACGTAGCTTTTTCAATAAATTAAATCTGTTTATATAGTTTCTTATTTCTTGCAATAAATTCAATAATACATTAATATCTATCAAATATAGAATAACATATATTTAAAATTCATAAAAGTTTGTTTAATAATAAAAATTCGTAACAGTTGGCTTATGAATAAGTAAAAGAACCAAAGGATGATACATTAATGAACCTTTTAGAGTAAAGCGTAAGTATCGATAAAAGCCATAAATGCCGACTCAAGGTAGTATTGTACATTCAATAGTACGATGCTTGAACATTAGATAAAATTTATTCTTGAATACTTTGGGTATTACTCCTGAAAATCAGTAGAATATGGCTATACAGATATTTTAGAATTTAAAGAGGGTGCAACGTGAAAAATAGGATTTCCTTTCAGGTCTATGGGCGCTATGCTCTTTTTTCTGATCCTATAACGCGTATGGGAGGAGAAAAATGTTCGTATCATGTCCCAACCTATGAAGCTTTAAAAGGCATTATCAAATCTATTTACTGGAAACCGTCTTTTATTTGGATTGTGGATAAGGTTCGCATTTTGAATCCCATACAGACCCAAAGCAAAGGGGTAAAGTGGCGTCCATGGGAGAAGTCAGGGGCAGGCTTGTCCATCTATACCTATTTATCCGAAGTAGCCTATCAAGTGGAAGGTCATTTTATTTGGAACCATCACCGACCGGAACTCACCGATGATCATAAAGATGGCAAACATTTTAGTATAGCAAAACGCATGTTGGAAAGAGGTGGACGACAAGATATCTTTTTAGGAACTCGTGAATGCCAAGGATATGTAGAACCGTGCATTTTTGGCGAAGGACAAGGAGCGTATGACCATATAGACGAACGTACTTTTGGTATTATGTTCCATGGTTTTGATTATCCCGATGAAACAGGTGAAGACATGTTCCAAGCTCGTTTTTGGCAACCTGTCATGCGGCATGGTATTATTAAATTTCCCCCTCCTGAAGATAATAGCCTACTGAGAAAAAAAATTCGTCCCATGAAAGCCAAAACATTTAAGCCTCAAGAAAATTATGACGACTCAGACCGCCTTGTGGGAGTGCATGAAATACCCGATACCGTTTCTTATCCCAAAGCAAAGGATTTGCTACAAGGGGAAAGTTTATGAGCGTGTTTAAACAACTATATGAAACCTATGATTTTAGCATAAAAAATGAGCATCTTATCGCACCGCAAATAAAAGAAAATGGTGCCGAAACTTTAGAGTTATTGCCTGTCAGCCATATCAGCCAACAAGCACATATTTGTGTAGCCATCGATCAAGAGGGTTGTTTTAAACACGCAGAACTGTTGCCTCCCAAAACCTCGTACATTATTCCTGCAACAGAAGGTTCGGCAAGTAGGTCGGGCAGTAAGCCACCTCCAAACCCTTTGGCGGATAAGGTACGATATTGCAGCAAAGATTATTTAGGAGAACAAGATAATTTTTTTGCAGAATATGCCAAACTCCTAAAAGAATGGTGTGATTCTGAGCATTGTCATCCTAACGCTCTGGCCGTCTACAAATATATTTCAAAAGGAACTGTTGCAAGTGACTTAATCCAAAGCAACATTTTGCTTGTTGACGATAATAATGTACTGCTTACAAAAACACCACAAGAAACACAAGACAATATATTTAA
>CAYJPS010000262.1:0-2129 GCA_964372135.1 uncultured Treponemataceae bacterium
GAAAAGGCTATGTTAGAAAGAGAAAGTCGCTTTTTAAGCCAAGATGAAAAACTTGTCTTTCCTTTACCTCCTGCACTTTCTAATTTTTTTTGAATTTGCTCTATAGTAAAATCTGGAAACAAATCAACTGTAGCTGTTGCGCTACCATTCTTTTCTATTTCGCTTCTATAACGCATAGAGTTTGGATACACAGGGGAGCCTTCTATGCCAAAGGGCGTGAGTACCAAATCCCCACGAACGCCATTTACCGAAACATTTTTTATGTATTGATAGTTTTCGTCTAATTCCATTTTTGAAGACCAGTTTACTTTAAAGGCACAGTTTGAGGGCTTAAATGGTTCCATATCAAAAGACAACGGCTCAAGAATTTTTAACCAACTTCCGTCACTACCTGTACTTGGGTAGGATTTTCCACCACACGCAAACACTACGTTTTGAGCCGTAAAGTCGCCACAAGACGTTTTAAGCTTCCAGCTGTTATCATCTTTTTTTATTGAATTTATAGTGCAATTTGTTTGTAATGTAAAAGTGGTAGAACTTAGTAAAAAGTTTAAAACCTTGTCTAAAAAATCTTTTGCATCTATTCCCGTTGCAAAAAGGCGTTTTCCATTCCCTTTTTCTAAATGTAAGCCCCATTGTTGAAGCCACTTGTTAAACGCATCTTTTCCAAAGTGTGTAAAATAGTTTTCAAAAAGTGAATTGTGTGGGGCAAAGGCCTTTGACATATCTGTTGCATTTAAGTCTACAGAAAAATTCATGCCGGAACTGCAGGCTAAAAGGAGCTTTTGTCCTACCTGCTTTTTATGTTCGAGAAGTGTTACGTTATGTCCTTTTTCTGTAAGGAGGCAAGCGCTTATTAATCCTGCAACGCCACCACCGACAACTATTGTGTTCATTTTGAATCCTCAGGTATTAAATATAACAGGAAAAGAGAAGAAAAGAAAGAGTTGAGAATGCTTTCCATGTGTTCTGTATTTATTGCCCTTTTTATTTACCTGTGTTATACTATTTATTATGGACTATACCTTAATGCACAAAAATATACTGGTGGCAAACATTACCATTGATACTGTTACCGCTGTTATCTCTTCCATTGGGGATGTTTACACAAAAGAACACACTCCTGTTGGCGTTCCTGTGCATAACGGAAAAATTGACCGTGGCGAGTTAAATAAATGGTGGCTTGGAAGGTCAATTCCAGCAAGCCGAATGGGAATAAAAGCAGCCTTAGAAACTCTTGGTGTAGGCAGCACATTAGACTTATTAGATAAAGCATATGGGCTTTCACTTTCAGATCACTATTGGATAAAGCCACAACAGTCAGATGTAACATGGAGCGATGTAAACTTTTTTGAAAACGATTTTTCGGATGATGTAGGAAACGTTTTATTTGGGGAACAACGAGATAGCAATGCCATAAGTCTTTTATCGCCCGATAATACATCCGATGGATGGCTCAAAAAGAAATGGAAAATAATGGATGGTAAGCGCGTGCTTGTAAAAAGTGGTAGTGACCCTTTTCATCAAGAGCCATACAACGAAGTTATTGCAAGTGCTATATGTAGAAGGCTTGGCATAGAACACGTTCCATATACTCTTCTTTTGCAGGGTGACTATCCCTTTAGTGTATGCCCAAACTTTATTACGACAGAAACAGAACTGGTGAGCGCTTGGAACATTTTTAACACATCAAAAAGGGCTAATCATGTTTCGGTTCACCGCCATTATCTTGATTGTTGTAAAAATCTCGACATTCCAAACATAGAAGCCGCTGTAAACAAGATGATTATGCTCGACTACCTTATCGGTAACGAAGATAGACATTTTAATAACTTTGGGGTGCTTCGAAACGTAGAAACCTTAGAGTTTCTTGGTGCTGCCCCCATTTTTGACAGTGGAACTTCGCTTTGGTTTAATAAAACAATTGGAATGATACAAAGAGGTACACCTATTGCCTGTAAACCATTTAAAAGAAGTCACGAAGAGCAAATAAAACTTGTTACCTCTTTTGATTTTTTTGATTCCACCGCCCTTAAAGGTATAGAAGACGAAATACGAGACATAACAAAAAACTCTGAGTTTTTAGAAGAAATCCGCATTGCTACCCTTTGCACAGAGCTAACAAAACG
>CAYJPS010000263.1:0-2102 GCA_964372135.1 uncultured Treponemataceae bacterium
TCCCTGCCTTTCCGCCATATTTCAAAGCTTCTGAGAAATCAGAAGCTTTTTTTTGCTTTAAAATATATAAAATTTGAAAGCTTTACAAAAATATAAAATTATTTTAAATATTGTTTAATGAATACTTGGAGCTTTTATAATGGAATATAGTACGTTAGAAATTTTATTTAAAGACGCCAGCGCGTTAGAACAACTGGGAACTAAGCCGAAATTTTGGTTTTTCCATGAAGAAAAAAAAGTATTGTTCAAGGAAGGTAGAAAAGGAACCGGAGAAAATTGGGCAGAAGTCGTAACTTCACGAATTTGCGATTTATTACACATACCTCATGCTCACTATGACTTTGCTATTTGTTCAACAATAGGCAAACAGCCTATAGAAGGAGTAGTCTGTGAAAGTTTTGTACCAGAGAATGCACGGTTAGTCCATGCAAACGAGATGTTTGCTAAATATTATCAGGCAAAAAATGAAAATACATACATAGACAGAACGTATACAGCCCAAAGGTCTATTGCATTACTTGAGATGCTTCAGAAAAACAAGTCAAATAAATTACAAATTAATCCAAACTGGCAAAACTTACCTAAAGATGTAAAAACACCAATAGATGTTTTTGTTGCATATATTATGCTTGACGCCTTAATTGCAAACCAAGATAGACATTATGAAAACTGGGGGTTTATTCAAGATGGTCAACTTATGACGTTAACCCCTTCATATGACCATGCGTCTAGCTTAGGTAGGCATGAATCTGATGAAAAACGTAAACTGATTTTAGAAACAAAAGACACAAGACGCACACTAGAGGCATATGTTCAACGAGGACGTTCATGTTTTGCTGATAGTGATGATACCACAAAGTTTGTTAAAAATATTGATGCATTCAAGGTATTTGCTCAAAAATACCCGTTAGCAGCATCAGCATGGCTATCTAAACTATCTTTACTTAATGATAGTTCACTTCACGAAATTTTTGATAAAATACCTGAACCGTTTATATCTATACATGCAAAGGAATTTGCGATAAAATTAATTTTACTTAATAAACAACGTTTACTAAATTAGGAAGATATAATGAATAAACTTTACATTGTTTGGAATAATAAAAAGCAAAAGAAATGGTTACCTGTCGGTGAGTTGACATACAGTGATAAATATATTTTTAAATATACCAGAGGAGCTGAAAACGAAGATTTTATTGCCTTTGGTAATATGAAAGATTTAGATAAAGTTTATATTTCAGATGAGCTTTTTCCATTATTCAAAAATAGACTTCTAAGTGAAAATCGCCCAGAATTTAACAGTTTACTTGAATGGCTTGCACTAGACAATGAAAGCTATGAGCCAATTAAAGTTTTAGGACTAACAGAAGGAAAACGTGATACTGATTCCCTTGAAATGTTTCCATGCCCTGAAATTGTTAATGGGGTTTATCAAGTTTCATTTTTTACACATGGCCTACGATATATTGAAAATATGGGAGAAGAAGCTCTTCAAAAACTAAAAACAACTGACCCTCTTTATATGTGTTTGGATATGCAAAATGAATATGACTCAGATGCAGTACTTTTGCGCACTCAAGATCCAGTATCTTTTGTAGGTTATTGCCCACGATACCTAACCAAAGACTTTGTTGAGTTATTAAAAGAAAATGCAAGTAATATTAAAATTGAAGTTAAAAAGGTTAATTTAGAAGCACCTACCGCCTATAGATTGTTATGTACTTTAACTGCAAAGGATATTCCTTCTCATTTTAGTGCTTGCTCAGATTCAATGTTTACCCCTCTCAGTTACCAATAGAATTATAGAGCTCAACTTGTGGTATAAATACAACAAAAACCCTCTACAAAGATTTTTTGTGGAGGGTTTTAAATTTGCTGATATCATTATGATTTTTAGTCGTCATCATCATCGTCATCACGGTCAAATCGATCATCATCGTCATCGTCATCATCATCATCACGGTCAAAGCGATCGTTGTCATCATCGTCATCGCGGTCAAAACGATCGTTGTCATCGTCATTATCATCACGGTCAAAGCGATCGTCGTCATCCGCTACTAAATACGACGAAATCATATTATCATTATCAGCGGCAAAACTTA
>CAYJPS010000264.1:0-2090 GCA_964372135.1 uncultured Treponemataceae bacterium
GAAAATTACAATCAAGAAACGGGAGACGGAACAGGTTTTGTTTTTGACGAGCTAAGCCCGCAAGCAATTTACGATGTAGTCGGCTGGGCAACATGGGCATATTACAACAAAAAAGATCATATTACAAAAATGCAACAATTAGCAATGAGCAAAAAATTCTTGTGGGAAGATTCAGCTAAACACTATGAAAATATTTATAGAGCAGCTTTTGAAAAAAGGGCTGAGTTTAGAGGCTTGGTGTAAAAAAGCGGGTGAACACATAGGTTCACCCATACACTTTCACCGTAAGTGCGAACCTACGTGTTCGCACAAAAATTGAAAATCGCTTTCGTCCGCCACTGAAATTTATTTGGTGGTAGATGAAATAATTCCTAGGGAAAGAATTAAGTAGCACCGAAAAATTGCTCATATAACTCGATTTCACTAAGTGTATATAACTCAGCTATCGCCTCTTTTTGATATTCATCAAAATTTGAATTCATAATTTCTATATATAATTGTTCTTTTAAGTCGTTTTTTGAATAGAGAACTGATAAAAGAAATTGACTGGACAAAATACTATAACTTGCAGTATTTTGTTTGCCGGCATGTATATTAAGTTGTTTCATTGTATTGTTAAACAAGAGTTCTGACTCTTCACTCGGCAAAACCTTTTTTGCAAGTATACAGTGTGAGACCAACATTTCAACATAATCAGGATAGCGTTGAATAACCTCTTCCGAAATTGCATATGCTGCTTCAAATTCTTTCATTGTGAATAATAACTGAATTTTATTTGCATAATCATTCTTTAAGTGATACTTTTCTATACGCTTATCAAGAATTTGATGTGCCTGCATTTGTAGTTTCAAGTCGCCTGTCTGATATGCTTGGAGTAAAATATCTAATTCCTGCTCTGACATTTTTTTTGATATACCATCACAGCTTATAAGCACAAAAAGTATTAAAAATAGTATGGGGCTTTTTTTCATGTTTTGTTCTCCTACTATTTTATAAGCTCACTACAGCCTAGAGCCAAATATTCAATTGTAATGTCATCTAAAATTATTTCCTTTTTTCGCACCTGTTCCTTATCGCACTTATAGGTAATAAGAAGATTTGTGTCAGTAGTCCATGTAGCTGTTACAACACTGTCTGAATCAAGTATAAAAACATTTCCCGGTTTATTAGGCAATGCTTTGTTTGAGTCAAAGACACTTACTTGTATACTATTCCCTGTTGTTGCTCCACACGCCCTTTGAAAAATATACGCTGTAACATTTTTTGATTTTATTGTCTGAACAATAGTATTCTCACAAAAGGAAGTGCAAGCTTGAAGTAAAAAGAACATTGCCAATAAAAAAAGTACTATTTTTTTCATACACTGATTTTAGCATAATTTTGCTTTTTTGTGTAAAAATTCTATTCATTATTTATTACTTTATACAGCTTTTTTTACAGCAAAACATACAGACTATTGACAGTATCATCATACAGTTGTATACTTATAGTATGACAACCGTAAAAAGTACTATCCATATTTCTCAAGATATTATGAACGAGGTAAAAGCCTTAGTTGCATTAAATGTCCTATCTTCAATTACTGAAGCCACAAACGAAGGTTTAAGCCTTTTACTAAAAGAAAAGAGAAAAGAAGCCTACGCACTTGAAATGAAAGAAGCTTCAAAAGACGCGGATTTTATGCAAAGGACACTTTCTACTCACGAAGAATTTGACAAGATTGACCATGAGGTTATGGGAGAATGGTAAAAAAGTGGACAATATTCTTTGCAAATCTTGACCCCATTAAAGGTAGTGAACAAAGAGGTATAAGGCCAGTATTAGTTGTTTCAAATGATGCAGTAAACGACAACTTGCCAATTGTTACCATTGTGCCCTTTTCATCTGTAAAGCAAGGCGCAAAAATATATCCAACGGAAGTGTACCTATCAATGCAAGAATCAGGCCTTACAAAAGACAGCGTCCTTATGCTCCATCAAATACGAACAATTTCAAAAGAACGACTAATAGGAAAACCAGCATCTCAAATTGTAGACAAAGAAATTAAGCAAAAAATCAACAAAGCCTTTATGGAATACTTTGAATTGTAA
>CAYJPS010000265.1:0-2080 GCA_964372135.1 uncultured Treponemataceae bacterium
CATGCTATAATGATATTATGTTACAATTCGTCTATACTCTGCCTAAATATTTATGGTATATTGGTATTTTTTCTATACTTCTTTCAACCTTTATAGATTCAAACCTATTTACATACCTCTCACCACTGTGCTTATTTGCCTTTGTTGACCTAGCGTTACACTTTTCAGAGCAAAAATGTTCAATACTTCAGCTAATAGGTATGATTTATATAAAGAAAAAATACAAAGGAAATGTGCCATCAATAGAGAATTATAAAAGCAGTACATCCTATGCACTTCCATTTTCAGGTCAATGGACTGTTGCAAATGGTTGTACAACAAAAAAATACTCACACTCATGGAGCATTCCAACTCAGCGCTACGCATACGACTTTATAAAGCTTAACACAAACGGCAAATCATTTACGGATGACTACAAGGACGTAGCACATTATTTGTGCTATAATGAGGATATTCTTTCTCCTGCAGATGGAGAAGTCGTAGAAATCAACAAGAAATCAAAAGAAAGTGTAATACTAAAAAATGAAAAACTCATTTCAAGGGCAAACCACATCGCAGGCAATTATATAACAATAAAACATTCTGATAACGAATACAGTTTCCTTGCACATTTAAAACAGCATAGTATAATTGTAAATGTTGGAGAAAAGGTATGCAAGGGGCAGAAAATTGCAAAGTGTGGGAACACAGGTAACTCAACAGAGCCACACCTACACTTTCAACTACAAAATGGAAAAAGCTTTTATACTAGTGTAGGTCTTCCCATACATTTTGAAAATATCGCTATCAAAGAATCGCAACAGTATGCACAGTATGATTCGAGAGAGCACATGAAATTAGAGAATGTGCAAGAAGGATATATTACGAGGGGATTTGGGGTGGAGAATAGATAAAAGGCTAAGAGCACACAAGAATGCAAGGTTTACCGAACGAACTATTAGATCGTTTAAGACCAGCTATTTATCAATGCTTTAGATTATAATGAGATTTTTTTGTTGCAGTTCGATTTAGGTTAAGTGGCAGAAAATATACCTCCTATTTTTATTCCCTAGAAAACTTATTTTACCTAAAACCGCACTTAGATGATATAATATTAACGGAGGCTTAAATGAAAAAATTAAACATACTTTGGACAAATGACAACATTGACACTGCTCAGAAAATGGTGCTGATGTATTCAACTAATGCAAAGCTAAAAAATTGGTGGGATGAAATTGACCTCATCATCTGGGGAGCAACAGCAAAACTAGTTGCCGAAAATGAGTCAATTCAAGAAAATATTAAAACAGCCCAAGAGGCAGGGGTAAAAATATTGGCTTGTATTGCATGCGCAAATCAGCTTGGAGTAACAGATAAGCTAGAAAGCCTTGGCATAGATGTAAAACCAATGGGCCTTCCACTAACTGAAATATTGCAAAATGGTGAAAAGCTATTAACGATTTAATTGGGCGCATCCCATGTACTGCCCGACGAGGGCGCTGAGCAGTACATGGGTCGGGCTCTTGCTTGTATCTTTTGCTTTGGCTCGGACACGGCAAGCCGTGTCCCTACATGGGGCAAAAGGATACCGCTCTCGAATTCCTTGCGCGTGTTCACTCTTATAAATCGTTATATCCACAAGAATCTAAAATTCTATCTAAAACACGAGCATTAACAAGTGAAAATTCTTCAGTTACAATAAGCTCTTGTCCAGTACGAATATGCGATGTAAATCTATCAATCTCTAGCCCATAGTTATCGCTCGTTTCTACTTCAATTACTTCAGTCCTAGATTCACTAGTTACTGTATACTTCGCCTTTCCATCAACGTTGTAAAGTTCAGAACTTTCTATTTTACCCTTTTCGCATCCAATGATAAAATTACTGTACTTGTCTGGTGAACAAAGACCACAGTTTATTACAGCCTTTTTATTATCTTTATAATATAAATATGCAACATTGATGTCATCAATACCATCTTTAAAATGTGCAGTTGCCTTAACATCGATAGGCTCTTCACACCCAAAAAGAGTTAAAATTAAACTGGTTGGATAACAGCCAAGATCATACATCGCCCCACCAAACAAGTCTCGGCGCATTC
>CAYJPS010000266.1:0-2076 GCA_964372135.1 uncultured Treponemataceae bacterium
TTATTCCTTTTGGAATTCTATTATTATTAAGTAGTCTTATTATGATTTCTTGTAACCCTGGGGCTGCAAAGGCGACTTCTGAAGTAGAAGAGGTTGTTTTTGCTGTAAGTGCATATGAGGTATCAAAAACTTCTCTCGATGATTATCTTGAGTTTGGTGGAGATGTTGTTGCTTCTTCAAGTGTAGATATTTTGCCTGACTCTTCAGGAAAATTGTCTCGTGTATATGTATCTGTAGGCGACTATGTTAGAAAAGACCAAGTATTGGCAGAGATTGATCCATCAAGACCTGGGATGACTTATTCAACTAGTGATATAAAAGCCCCAACAAGTGGAACGGTAAGTGCTTTTCCTTTATCAATTGGAAGTACAGTTGCTCCCTCCATGTCTGTTGGAAAAATTAGTTCAACAGGAAGTTTAGAGATACAAGCAGCTGTTGCAGAACGTTTTGTATCTCGTGTTGCCCTTGGACAAAAAGCAGAGCTTAGGCTCGATGCTTGGCCAAGCGATGTATTTATGGCAACTATAACTGAAGTAAGCCCAGTTTTAGATGCAGCTACAAGAACGATGGCTGTAAAACTTATTCCAGAAGATGCAACTGGGGAAAAAATAAAGCCTGGTATGTATTCACGCATTAAATTAATCACCGAAGAAAAAGAGGATGTGTTTGTTGTACCATATCATTCTTTAATCATTAGAGACGATGAAGCGTTTGCATTCATTGTTCAAGATGATGAAACAGTAATGCAGAAAAAACTTTCACTTGGACTCAGAGTTGATGATCAAGTAGAAGTAATTGATGGATTAATCGAAGGCGATTTAGTAGTAACGCGAGGGCAAACACTTCTTAATGATGGTACAAAAGTATCTGTTGTGTCTGTAGAAACAGAAGAAGGTGGTGAATAATGAATATTTCAAAAGTGGCAGTCAATAAACCGACTACCATTCTTATACTTTTTATAGTATTGGCCTCTCTAGGTTTTTACACTGCTCTTCGCTTGCCAATAGATCTTTTTCCAGATATTGAACTTCCGTATTTGGCAATAATTACTAGTTATGATAATGCAGGTCCTGAAGAAGTAGAAAGGTCCGTAACAAGGCTTATAGAATCTGCCATTTCGGGTATAACGGGACTTAATGAGTTTAACTCAACAAGTTCTTTTGGGTCGAGTATGGTTATTATGGAGCTAGCGTATGGAACGAATTTTGATACGGCAATAAATGAAATACGCGACAGGATAGAATTTGTAAAAGGAGTTCTTCCAGAAGGAGCCGATTCCCCAACAATTTTTAGGGCAGATCCTTCAATGATTCCTATCATGTCGCTTGTGCTAACAGGAAATAGAACACCTGAAGAACTGCTTCAATATGCAGAAGATACCATTGCCCCAAGTTTAGAGCAAATAGATGGAGTCGCTTCAGCAAATATCATGGGTGGGCGTGAAAAAATAATTCGAGTAGATATTCCTAGAGACAGACTTGAAGCGTATGGTTTATCAATTACTCAAATAGCACAAATGATTGGAGCTCAAAATATTTATGGGGCTGGTGGTCAAATTACCGAAGGTGATATAAATTATACCATTAATACATCAGGGCAGTATGAAAGTATTAACGATATAAAAAATACGGTTATTTCTTATAAAATGACTGAAACAAATGGCACCTCAATGCCAGAACTTAGAACAATTTTATTACGCGATGTTGCAGATGTTTATGAAGGGTACCAAGATGAAACTTCCTTGGCATTTTTTAATGGAGATCCTTCTGTATTGTTATCAATTCAAAAACAAAGCGGAAAAAACTCACTTCAAACAGCTCAAGCGGTGTATGATAAAATTGAAGAGCTTAAGCCATCCCTTCCTTTAGATATTCAAATTGAAGTTGGTATGGATACAACAGAACTTATCCAAACATCTATAGATCAAGTTTCTAGCTCTGCTATTTCTGGTGCTATTTTGGCGGTTCTGGTACTACTTTTCTTTTTAAGGAGTATAAAGAGTACAGCAATTATTGCTATTACTATTCCCGTTTCTCTTGTAGTAACACTTGGAATAATGTACTTTATGGGTTTAAC
>CAYJPS010000267.1:0-2073 GCA_964372135.1 uncultured Treponemataceae bacterium
AAGGAAAAAATAATGCTCAACAATAAATCAATATTAATAACAGGTGGAACAGGCAGCTTTGGTAAAAAATTTATCCAAATTGCTCTTGAAAAATATCCTGATATAAAGAAAATAATTGTTTTTTCTCGTGATGAATTTAAGCAGTTTGAAATGCAAAACCAAGTTGAATTCAAAAAACATGAGGCTAAACTTCGCTACTTTTTAGGTGATGTTCGTGATAAAGATCGTCTACACAGGGCGTTCGACGGTGTAGATATTGTTATCCACGGGGCTGCTTTAAAGCAGGTTCCTGCCTGTGAGTACAATCCATTTGAAGCGGTCAAGACAAATGTTTTAGGCGCACAAAATATCATTGATTGTGCAATTGATTGCGGGGTTGAGAAAGTTATTGCTCTTTCAACTGATAAGGCATGTTCTCCGGTTAATTTATATGGTGCGACAAAACTTTGTTCCGATAAGCTATTTATTGCGGGAAACGCTTATTCAGGAGGTAAGGAAACAAAATTTAGTGTGGTACGTTATGGAAATGTTGCCGGTTCTCGTGGTTCGGTGATTCCATTTTTTCAAAAAATTATAGTAGAAAAAGCAGAGTTTTTTCCTATAACCGATATGGAAATGACACGCTTTTGGCTCAAGCTTGAGCAAGCTGTAGATATGGTTTTAGAAGCGATTAGTAGTATGCAAGGAGGAGAATTGTTTGTAAAAAAAATTCCTTCCATGCGTCTGCCGGATCTTGCCAAAGCTCTTTGTCCTGAAATGCCACTCAAAGAAGTCGGTATTCGCCCCGGTGAAAAAATTCATGAGCAAATGATTACAAAAGAAGACGCACACACAACCATAGATGTTGGTGATTTCTATATTATTTTGCCTCAAACACAAATGGAGAAGCTCGCAGAGCATTACAAAAATGCTAAACACGTTGAGCCAAACTTTGAGTACCATTCCGGAAATAATGACTGGTGGCTTACGATTGATGATATGAAAGACTTGATTAACGTTATCGATTAGTTTTATGAAAACATATAATTACGGTAAACAACATCTTACTGTTTCAGATTACATGGCAGTCATTAAGACTTTAAAGTCAAACTTCCTTACTTGTGGGCCGAAAGTTAAGGAGTTTGAAACGGCAATTTGTAACTATACCGGCGCAAAATATTGTGTCGCTGTGAATTCTGCCACATCGGCCTTGCATATTGCGATGCTTGCGGCGGATATTACTGTCGGTGATGAAGTTATCACAAGCCCAAATACCTTTTTGGCAAGTGCCAACTGTGCAAGGTTTGTCGGGGCAACAATCAAATTTGCAGATATTGAAGAAGTAACTGCTAATATTGACGTAAAAGAAATTGAAAAAGTAGTAACAAATAAAACCCGTGCGATTATTCCTGTGCATTTTTCCGGACAATCTTGTGATATGGAAACAATTCACGAACTTGCAAAAGGTAAGAATATCGTAATTATCGAAGATGCCGCCCACGCAATAGGTTCTGATTATAAAAACACGAAAGTCGGTTCCTGTGTGTACTCTGATATGACAATATTCTCTTTTCATCCGGTAAAAACAATGACGACAGCAGAAGGCGGGGCTATTACAACAAATAGTAAAGACTTGTATGAAAAACTCATTGCTTATCGTTCGCACGGAATGCATAAAGATGGAGAGATGTCTCACTCTTGGGAATATGAAATGCGTGAGCTTGGCTATAACTTTAGGCTTACAGACATTCAAGCGGCTCTTGGGTGCGCTCAGATAAAAAGGCTCGATGTATTTAAAGCTCGCAGACGTGAAATTGTAGATTTTTATAATAAAAATCTTGGCTTGCCTCACTTGGAAGAACAAGAATATTCGAATGCATGCTTTCATCTTTATCCTGTACTGGTTGACAATCGGAAAGAATTTTATCACAATGCAAAGAAAATGGGTCTGAATTTACAAGTTCACTATATCCCTATACATTTACAACCTTATTACCAAAACTTAGGTTTTAAAAAAGGCGATTTTCCTAAGGCAGAAGCCTACTATGAAAAATGTATTTCTCTTCCTCTTTATTACGGCTTGAGTGATAAAGA
>CAYJPS010000268.1:0-2040 GCA_964372135.1 uncultured Treponemataceae bacterium
TTCAATACGGTGGATCAATGAACGCTGGTAACGCTGAAGCTCTTTTAGCACAAGCCGACATTGACGGTGGATTAATTGGTGGAGCTGCCCTTGCTGCAGACACATTTGGTCCTATCTGTAAAGTATACTAGTTAATTAATAATGAATAATTATTAATTAATAATTAGGGGTGCAGATGCATGGCATGGTGAACCTCTATACTATTGGGCAGGGGTGATACATAATCATTTCTGCCTTATTTTTTATGAGATTTAAACAGAGAAGTTGAATATGGATGAAAGACCTACTAACGAACACAATAATCCAACAAAATATAAAAGGCGAATGGGCGACAGGAAAGAAGGTCGTCGTATTCGCAGTCTTGATCCTATAGACTATGTTCTTTCTTTTATTCTTCCAACAAGGCTAGATTCAGTAAACTACTTTTCCGATAGCATAGACTGCAAAAGCATTGACAGTTTTTGTCACGCCAAGCGAGAGCAAGGATTAGAAGGATATGGGCTTATGCATGTACTCATTGCAGCCTATGTAAGAACGGTCTCTCAATTTCCTGGCATTAATAGATTTACCTCTGGCTACAGGGTATATGCTAGAAACAACATCGAAATAAGCATGGTAGTAAAAAAGTCTATGTCACTATCTGCTCCAGAAAGCGTTGTAAAATTTTATTTTAACAGGAATGACACCGTAGATGACGTATACAAAAATATGAAAGCTGCAATTGATGAATACCAAAGTGTTCCAGACGAAGAAAACGACATGGACAAACTCTTACGTGCTGTATTTGTCATTCCTAGAACACTTCTAAAAGGCATTGTAGGACTTGTAAACATTTTCGACTACCACGGGAAAATTCCTTTATCAGTTTTAAAGCTAAGCCCTTTTCATGCATCTGCCTTTTTTACTTCTACAGGTTCTTTAAGGGTGAATTCGGTTTTTCATCATCTTTACAATTTTGGAAACATTCCAATGTTTTATTCATTCGGATCATCTAGAAAAGAAAATGTGATACAAAATGATGGAAGTGTTCATAAGGTAAAATATTTAGATTTAAATATTACAACAGAGGAGCGAATATGTACTGGGTTTTATTATGCTGCAGCATTTCATGAATTAAAAAAACTCTTAAAGAACCCTCGACTACTTGATACTCCGCCTAAAACAGTTTATTATGACCAAGATTAATAACACATTATATTATTTTAAGGAAAAAAAATGAACCTATATGAATCATGTTTAGAACAACGAGAAGAGCTAGCCTATTTTATGCGCCGCCTTTACACACAAAAGCTAACAACTACATCGGGTGGAAACTTGAGCATGAAGATAGATGACAAACATATTATCATTACCCCTTCAAGCTTAGACAAGGCTCGAATACAAGCCGAGCAAATTGGGCTCATGACACTAGACGGCGAAAATCTTACGCCACATCTAAAGCCGAGCATTGAAAGCGGTATGCACAGGGCCATTTACAAGGCGCGAGGCGACATTAGTGCTATAGTGCATGCACATCCGGTAACGGCATCTACATTTGCAGCAATGGACATGAACATAGATATTACCCTTACGGCGGAAGCATTTTATGTACTCAAGCAAGTGGATTATTCACCATACGCGCTTATGGGCACTGACGGCTTGGCAGATATTGTTGCAAAAAGTTTAGAAAAATGCAACATTTCTGTAATGAAAAATCATGGTATATCTACCGTTGGAAACACTATATTACAAGCATTTGATCGCCTTGAAGTGTTAGAAGGCGCTGCTATTATGACTATGAACACTGCCCTTTTAAAACTTGCAAGTCCTATGACCAGTGAAAACATCGACGAATTAAAAGCAAAATTTAGCTAATTATTTGTATTCACGGTTCCCTTGGTTTTACATATTCAACAGTGTATCAAATGTGTTTACAAAAACAGATATGTAAATATGAGATGGAATTAGTGGTAGTTGTGTGTTTTTTTAGTTTTTTAACAGTAAAAAGCGTGCAAGGACCCGTTTAACCCTCTTGCTACACCCCTTAGAGCAGGGAGCGTA
>CAYJPS010000269.1:0-2035 GCA_964372135.1 uncultured Treponemataceae bacterium
TCTGCTCCATTCTAAGCGTTGAAAATATCTTTTATGGCCTACGGTGTGGGCTGTGTTTCAAATGATTGTAGGTGCAAAGGTGGCTGAGGTGTATTTCTTCTGCAAGGTCGCATCATCGAAAAGTCGTGGGTGGCTGCCAGTGAAATAACAACTTGAAGGGGCTCCGACATTCCCGACAAATCCGACAAGTGAAGCTGGACAGGGTGTGATTTAAAATCCGCCCCTATATCCATAAAAGGCATGGCGCAAAAGTACGCCGTGAACTTTCGGTGATATGACTCGCCAAAAGTGGCAGTTCACTGTCGAGTTTTCGATGGTGGTGAGGGGCAGGGCTGAGGTCAACTCTGCTTAAGACACATGTATGCTTTTGCAAGAATGATAAAAAAGCCATGCTATTGTGTGGCGTAAAGCCTTGAAACTGTTTTGAGCAGTCACCTAGGCGCAACGTGCATCAGTAACATGGCGTGTCAAGGTGTTAGCTTTTGCCTTGTCCCCCAATAATCCACCTGTAAATGCTGTCAATAATACCCAAAACCATAAAAAATGAAATTACCAGCGGTACTAAGATAAAAAACAAATATGCTTCATTGTCTAAATAAAAATAATCCTTTTTTTCTAAAAATATAAAAATAAGCACGAGAAAAAAGAAGATTATTCCTAGCCTTTGTGTTCTTGTTTTTGTCATTTTTACTAAAACTTTTTCTCTGTATTTATACAAAAAATATCCTACTGCGAACAATAAAATCAAAATAGTGCACGCTATAGATACAAATGTTGCCGTTTGTTTTAATTGGTGGTTTTTTAATATTTTTTTATATTTTTCATATGCCGATTTAGATTGCTCGTGCCCTAGTTTATACAGACTTTCTAATATATAAAAATCCGTTTCACTTAACAGGTCTTTGTTTGCATTTGTTGACATCTTATATAGTAAAGATATAATTTTTCTTTCTAGTTCATTGAACTTTGAGTTTTCAGTAAAAATGCTTTCAAATACATCTACATCACTCCATAAACCACTATCATATAAAATCAACAATTCATTTTCATTATATATGTCATCTAGAATATATGTTTCTTTAGTTATACCATTATTGCCGGTTTTTTTTATTGTACTGTAATAATTGAAGCGGAAAGTATTTTCTTCACCTTTTTTAAGGTAGTGACTTTTACTTTTTTCAACATTTGAAAATTCTATAAAGGTACCACCGAGCTTTATCCAAAAGTCGCAAATATCTCCAACTGCCTTTTCGTTTGTCACAAGTATAGAGCCTTGAAAAGGTGCAGATTTTAGTGCAGCAAAAGCATTCGTAGAAAAACATAAAAATAAAATACAAAACAATACATTTTTCATACCGACCTCCCAAATTTACTGGATTTTGAACACAGCGCAAGAGTTGCCTATTGCCCCGCAGAGTATTCTGCACCTAATCTATATGAGCACGGTTTACCTAAAATTGCAATGGGGGGTGTGATTTAAAATCCAGCCTGCTCACTTCTTTTTCTGCCGGGTGAATGTTGAGTATAAGGCGCAAAAAAGCCCCTCGGCTTATCCATTCAAGCACAATAGGCTGAGTGACGCCAAAGCACTTTGCGATATCGCGTATGCCGTTCAGCGGCACGGGGGAAAGGTGAACGCTTATGGATTGCATGGTGGCCTCATAGAAAAAGCCCTCATGTTGTATAAGGGCTGTGCTTGGCTATGTTTCTGGATTTTCTTCGTCTGGGCTCACCCACGATACCACAATAACCTTGTCACCCTCTTTATAATCTGGGGGCATCTCATGGGGTTCATCACCATCAGTAAAGACTACGTGTATTTTGCTCTCTGCCGGGGTCAACTCTGCTTCAAGTTTGGCTAGGCGTCTTTCAAGTTGTGTCATGGTATCACCTCACTATTGCTTGCCCTCAAGGGCGGTTATGCGCTGTTCTAACTCTGTCAGCTCCAAAGCTTTACCGTGGGTAGCCACAAGGCCGGATAATGCAGCGGCTTGGCTTGGTAAGAGTTCGCCACTAGCTACGGCCTCCAGTATGG
>CAYJPS010000270.1:0-1727 GCA_964372135.1 uncultured Treponemataceae bacterium
CCCATGCTGAGCGTCAGCACTGCTGCGAGTGCGGATGACAGGGTTTTTTGGAACGTTTTTTTGAGTTTAAACATGTTCTTTTTTCCTCCCAAATGTTTTTTGCACTTTATTATAGTGAGAGGCAAGTAAAGTTCGGAAGTCTCGCAAAGTAAAGAGAAGGTCAAATAAAAATACAGTAATAAGGAAAATGTAAAATAAATATTTATATAAAATAAGGAAAAGTGGTAGGGAGAATTGTTTTTATTAAAAAAAGAATTAACAAAGCGGTAAATGTATGTTAGAATAGCGTGAAATATATGAAAAGTCTCTGCCTTCACATTATGATAGCAGAGACTTAGTATGATAGGTAATTAAGCTTGTTCTTTGCGCATATTATTAAAGAAGCTACGCAAAATTTCGGAGCATTCGTGCTCACATATACCGCCGTAAATGGCAGGCTTATGCGCTAAGCGCTCCTCGAAAAGGTTTATAACAGAGCCGCAACAGCCGGTCTTAGGCTCTTTTGCGCCGTAGACGACCCGTGGAATACGTGCATTAATTATAGCACCTGTACACATGGCGCAGGGCTCTAAGGTCACGAATAGTGTACAGTCGTCGAGTCGCCAGCTGTCGAGGGTAGTACATGCCTCACGTATGGCGAGCACCTCGGCGTGCGCCGTGGCGTCGCTCGTCGCCTCTCGTTTGTTATAACCTCGCCCTATAACTTTACCATCGGCTGTGACTATAACGCAGCCCACGGGCACATCGCAACTGAGTAGGCACTTTTCGGCCTGGCACAGAGCTTCTTTCATATAAGTTTCAAAATCCATTTTTCACCTCGGAGGATATATGTTTTCAGTATTTTTAATAGCTGTCAGTTTGGGTACGGATGCTTTTGCAGTGTCTGTAACTAACGGATTGAGTATAAAAAACTTCTCAGCACGCCATGCCTTGCTCATGGCGCTCTACTTCTCAATAGCACAGTTTCTTATGCCGCTAATTGGATATCTATTAGGTAGCAGTGTAAGCGGCTATGTAATGCAGTATGGGCGTTATCTCAGTGTCTTTCTTCTATGTTTTGTGGGCGGACGTATGATATACGAGTCACGCCGCCCTGATGATGCGGATGAAGCCATGGTGACTTTATCACACGGCAGATTGCTACTACTCGCTTTAGCAACGAGTATAGATGCACTCGCGGTTGGATTATCGTTTACGTTCATGGACATAAACTTATTACCTGCATGCATTGTCATAGGCGCAGTTACATATGTGATGTGTTTTTTCGGAGCACTTGCAAGTAGTAAGTTGCGGTGGATATCGCCCGAGAAAGCGGAATTTGCGGGCGGCCTTGTGCTGATAGGTATAGGCTTGACAACACTGTTTTAAAAACACGCAGGGCGAAGCCCCAACTAAAACTCACAAAAACAAAAAGTTTTTCAAAGAAAAATTTCGGGAGGGCACGAAGCCCCTTCCCTACGAGTATAGCGGTATAAAAATAGTCTGTCAAACATTCTTGTCTGACAGACTATTTTCAGTTTAATTAATTAGGACTTGCTACCGTCTGTGCGAACAGCGCCCTGATGGCCGAGGTCCTTGTCGAACATGTTCTCGGTGATCTTACGCTTGTTGTAGTCAGCACGGCTCCAGCTCTCTTCGTATATACGGTTGTAGCCTATGGTCTTGATCTTCCAACCGTCATCGGTCTTTACGTAGCTGATGTTGTATATAGCAGTACCTCTGATACC
>CAYJPS010000270.1:1737-1999 GCA_964372135.1 uncultured Treponemataceae bacterium
TAATCGTGCAAATACCATTTAGCGGTAGCTGTGGTATCACTTGTGAGCTCTATCTCGGGAGTGTGTCCGTTGTGCTGTGAAATCTGCTTGCCAACGCCCATGTTCTCCTCGTAGAAGTTTCTCAAATCCTCCCACTTAGTGAATACAAGACGTCCGTCGGAGAACGCGGTGTTAAACTCGGGTGCAAAGCACTCACCTAGCTCGTCCCAAGCCTTGGTGTCTAAGCAACGGTAGTACTGTCCCTGAATTTTCTTGATAGCCT
>CAYJPS010000271.1:0-1998 GCA_964372135.1 uncultured Treponemataceae bacterium
TCAGGGGCAGATGGAGGCGGTGAAGGCTGCTATATCAGAGTTTGCGGCTAATATGGGGCCAAGTGATAAGCTTACGCTTATCAGTTTCGGTGAGGAGCTCAATATGCTTGTGGAGTCCTCTAACGACGTAGCTACCATAGAGACCGCGCTTGCGGGCTTAGTCGCAAATGAGCAGTATACGCTTTTATACGATGCCTTGGCGATGGCGGCAAACAGTACGAATGAGGAAATGGCTATGGACAGAAAGCTCGTTTACATATTTTCTGACATGGCGGACGACAATATGGGCGGCTATACGGCAGCTGAGTCAGAGGCACTATTAAAAGATGCCGGTATGAGCATGTACGGCTTTGGCTTCGATAACGGTGTGAAAGAAAACCTCGATAATTTCGGAGCTATGGCACGCAGTACAGGTGGCGATATAGAGATAGTCAGTGTATTCGACTTGGGGGCGAGTTTTACGCAGACTGTCACGAGGGCACAGGACGAGGTGTGGTTAGCGCATTTCACGGCAGAGACGAATCGTTTGCCGTCAGACGGTACACAGCTCAGATTAGAGGCCTCGGGGCAATCGACAAGTTTCGTCGGCAGTTTTAATTACAGTGTAGCGGATGATATGGCACCGACTATAGTGAGTGCGGTGCAAGAGGGTGATACGGGCATAAAGCTTGTGTTCTCCGAGGCTGTATCGGGTGCGAATGTACGAGATAATTATACGGTAAAGATGGCAGACGGCACACTTGTCGGTGTAAGTGCGGCTGCATACAATGAGAGTGATTTTAGTGTACTGCTCAGCTTAGAGGGCACCTTAGTCAGCGGTGATTTTGAGGTGGGCACTATAGGCATAGTCGACGTGTCGGCGGAGGAGAACGCCGTACAGGGCACGGTCAGCGTATCGTTTACGGCGGCGGAAGTCGTGGTAGAGGAGCCTGTGGAGCAAGGCGGAGTACCACCAATTGCTTGGGTAGTTGTGGCTGTACTTTTAGTCAGTCTAATAGCGATAATTGCGGTAAGTTCCTCACGACGCAAGGCTGCTAAAGAGCAAGAGTGGGGCGGCAATGTGTATGTCAAGGAGGAGCTAAACGGCGGTGAAACGGGCAGGGCACATTTCGTGCAGGGCGGTGTACAGAAGACGGTTAGCTTGGAGATAAGCGGAGCGTCGGGCAACGCAAAGAGGGTGACCTTACCGATAAAGAGCACGATGTTCGTGGGACGCAGTGAGATTTGCGACGTGGTGTTTGAGGACTTGCGTATGAGTAGACAGCATTTTGTTATAGAGGACACGGGTGAGGGCTTTGCTTTGACGAATTTGAGTGAGACGGGCGGCACGATGTTAAATGGAGTGCCGGTCAAGGAGAAGCGTCCCTTGCATAGCGGAGACAGAATAGAGGCAGGCGCACAGAGCATAGTGTTTATTGTGGAGGGCGGTTAATGTTTGGGAATTTCAAGAAGAAACCGAAGCAGCGAGTGAAATCAGAGCTATCCGAGGCACCTACCTTAATGCTTGATAAGAGCTTTGAGCCGGATCTGCCGCAAGAGCGAACGAAGAGGCGTGAGAGCAAAACAGTGCAGAGTGAAGGTGCAGAACCGCCTGAGGGTATGCCGGTAGTAATGAGCGGAATGTCCACACACATTGGTACAAGGGAATACCAACAGGACAGTGCTTATGTAAAAGATTATGCGTATAAGGGCGAGGATGCTTATGCTGTGTTGTGTGACGGTATGGGTGGAATGGCGGACGGCGGTATGGCGAGTGCTACGGTGGTGGAGCATTTTGTGAAGATATTGGACGCTGTGCCGACGGAGGAGCAGGATATAGCCACGGTTTTGGAGATGGGTGCACATGACGCCAATCATCTGCTTGCCAACATATACCGAAACGAGGGCAAGCAGGCAGGAACGACCTTGGTGAGTGTGTTTATAAGAGGCGACACGCTTTATTGGGTATCGGTAGGAGATAGCCGCATATATTTATTGCGTGGCGGTGAGATGGCGAGG
>CAYJPS010000272.1:0-1988 GCA_964372135.1 uncultured Treponemataceae bacterium
TTATTTCTTGCAAATTTCTAAGCCTATTTTTGCTATGAAGTTTTTTTATTTATAGTAGGTTACAATAATTTTCAGTATCGACTAACTACCTAAAGCTTAGAGCATATCCGGTAAATACGAAGCTGAGTCTCTGGTGGAGATGCTCTAAACGCTTCGTTAGAACCCAGCGAGATTGAAGTGTTTAGAGCAAGAATTGCTCAGGCTTTGCTTGTAGTAAATGACAGCTTTTTGTACACCATAAGGGGATTAGAGCAAGCGCAACTTTAGTTGGAATTGCTCTATAGTTCTTTTGATTTGTAACTAATTGAATAGGTAGTTATCAAAAAAAGAGAGAAAAGAACAAAGGGGGTTCTTCTCTCTTTTATGGAAAGTCTCTTATTTTTTGAAAATAAAACTGACCGATGTGTCGTTTTGCTAGTTATACATCTTTTATTTTTTTAGCTGATTCACCACTCGAGCATTTAGCCTTGATTGCTTACTTGCAAGCTTATGTTCATACATCTTTTTGTCAACAACTTTGAAAAACTCATTGTATTCAAACAGTGTGCGTCCTGTAAATTGTTCATAGCCAAAGGCAAGGGAGAATTTGTATTCAGCATTGTTATTTGATTTTTCAAGCTGTGCAGAGATAGCTGTAATTGCTGACTCTACGTCTTCTTCGGTACAGTTTGACAAAAGGCAGACAAACTCATCACCCCCAACGCGAAAGCTTTTACCGTATGGCTTGAAATGCTCATTAAGCGAATAGTAGGAGCTACGAATTGCGTTATCGCCTTCGAGGTGCCCCAATTCATCATTTATAAGCTTTAAGTTATTCATATCGGCAATGACACACCAAATGTCCTTTATGGTTTCTTCTTCTGTAAACAAGTCAATCAATTCTTCATGGTAGGCTTTTGTATTAAGTCCGCCTGTTAATGTGTCATTAAAGGAATATTCAAGAAGCATGGCTTTCATTTTATTCGCAACAAGTGCAATGCGCCCAACTTCGTCATTTGAGTATAAGTCGTTGGAAATTTCTATTTTCATGTTACCTGTGTCGGCAATTTCTGACATGGATTTTTCAAGTGCCACAAGGCTTGAGCTCATGCTTTTAGCGAAGAATCGTATAAATAAAACAACTGCGGCAATAACAACCAAATTCAAGACTAAGCCGGAAACGAGAATCCAAAACACAAGGTTATCATTTTTTTCGAGTGCGAGGTTGAGGAGTCTTTCTTCTTCGTTTGAAAATGTATCAATACTTCCAAAAAATTCATTGGCAATGGGGGTCACAACTTGCAAAGCATACAGTGCGTCATCATAATTACCACCTCCAATCCATATGTCAGCCGACAAGATCATGCTTTCTTTATATATGTTTTTTTCTTTTATAATGCGTTCAAATTCTGTGCGACGGTCACCTTCCAACAATTTTGAGAATCCATTCATTTTGTCGTCAAGCTGAATAAAAGCAAGGATATATTTATCATAAAGTTCATTTCTTTTTTCTTCATTCACTTGAAATAAAATATCTCGTCCTAAAACTCGGCATACATACATATTGCGGATAATGCTACTTAGTTTTTCTTTATGACGCACATTTTCATCGATGATTACTTCTGAAGAATTATTTACCATGTTTACGGAAACAAAAGAGGAAAGACTTATAAGAAGAACACTTGCAATAATGAAGCATTGCAGTGGAATAAACTTTCGTTGTATCGAAGCATTATTTAGCCAGTGGGTAAATCTATTCATTAACGTACAGCCTTTGATTTAGTTACTGATGTTTTACAACATTCTCTGTTATATGATTCGTTATTATGTTGTAATTTTTGTAATCCGTCAACAAATATTGTTATTTTGCTAAGGAATATAAAAAACAGGTTATTGAGATTTTTAGTTTCCTATAAAAAGCTGTGTTTCAAACGGCATAACGATACTGCCTACTTTTTTTTCTAACACATCAGAAATAATAAAAAATTTTTTAGATTTAAAATGTTTAT
>CAYJPS010000273.1:0-1988 GCA_964372135.1 uncultured Treponemataceae bacterium
TTATTATTTGACCATAATAACTTGGGTCTGTGAGGGTTTCAAGGTAACCTGTCATACCAGTTGTAAATACAATTTCACCTGTAATACAGCCGTTTGCACCGAAGCTTTTTCCTTCGAATACTTGCCCGTTAGCGAGCACTATATATGCTTTGTTTGTCATCTTGAAAACAAATTATATCAGAAAAAGAGAATAGAGGGAAGACGTTTTTAAAAGTATTCACGAGAAAATAAAAAAATGTTAAAAATATATTTTTCATAAATTATATTGTTTATATTTTAAATTATATTGTTGACAAATAAAATAATACCATTTATAATCTATAAAAAGTGAGTAATTGTTTTCTGTAAAATTTTTTTTAAAGGAAGCAGAATATGAGGTATGAAAATAGTATGTTAAGAATTGGAATTATTGGTTGTGGCGGAATTAGTAACGTACACAATCAGTCAATAAAGGCTCTTTCTAAATCGAAGGCTGTAGAATTGGTTGCGGTTTCGGATGTAAGAAGAGAGCAATGTGAGAGTCTTGCTAAGCTTTGGCAAAATGTAGCGATTTATGATGATGCACAAGAGATGCTTGATAAAGAAAATTTAGATGTGGTTCATGTTTGTGTGCCATCCTATTTACATACTAAATATGCAGTGATGGCAATAGAAAAAGGGTGTCATACGTTAATTGAAAAACCTGTATGTTTAACAGAAGACGACATGAAACTGTTAGAAGAAGCACAGTCCAAATCAAGTGTTAAAATTATGGTTGGTCAAGTGTTGAGATTCTTTAATGAATATCTGTTTTTAAAAGATGCATATGATAAAAAAACGTATGGGGAGTTGCAATCTTTTGTAATGAAACGCTTAAGTCCTCTTCCAAATTGGGGGCATGATGACTGGTTTTCGGATCCTGAAAAAAGTGGTACGGTGATGTGTGACTTGCATATTCATGACAGTGACTTTGTACGGTTTATGCTAGGGGAACCGTCTGATCTTGAGGTTAATTCTCTATATAAAGGTAATCAACCTATTCAAAGTATTACTACATACATATTTGAAAATAAAAATTTATTGGTTAGTGCAGAGGGAAGCTGGAATAATCCTGCAAATCTTAATTTTGAAGCTGGATATCGAGCTGTTTTTGAAAAGGCAACGGTGGTATACAATTCTAATCTAACACAAACTGTATCAGTTCACTCGCAAGATGAAATCAGCTATCCAGATTTAAAAAATCGTGATTTGCCAAGTTTTGAAGGGGAAGGTATTAACTTTAACGCAATCGAGCCTTATTACAATGAAATTGCTTATTTTATTGATTGTATCGAAAATGATAAACCGATCGAAAGAGCAACTTTGTCAGAAGGCATTAAAAGTGTAAGGTTGGTCAAAAGAGAATTGACCTTAAATAATAAATAGGAGAAGGAAAATGAACAAATTTTTAAAAATTTTGTTGTTGTTGGCTCTTGCAGTTAGTATAACTGCATGTTCTGATGAAAAGTCCGCATCAAGCGATGGAGGGGAAAAAGTAATTCAGTTTATGACTTATAACCCATATGGTGAAGAGGAATTTAGATCACTTGTTGCCGATTATGAGGCTGCAAACCCAGGTGTAAAACTTGAAATAACAATTAGCCCGAATGAATACAATACAAACCTTAGTTCAAAACTAAATGCAGGTCAATTGCCTGATATTTTCTTAATTAATGTAGGTTCAAATTACGAACAATATTCAGAGTATCTTTATGATTTCACAAATGATAGTGTTGTAGATTTATTTGCTGAAAATGCATTAAAAACTGCTTATCTTGGGGATAAGGTAATGGGATTGCCTTTGTCCTTTGAAAACATGGGATGGATCTATAATAAAGATGTTTTTGCTCAAGCTGGTATTACAGAGTTGCCACGCACAATTAGTGAATTGGAAACTGCTTGTAAAAAAATGGAAGCTATTGGAATCCCTGCCTTTTCTATAGCAGGAAAAGAAACATGGGTTTTGCATC
>CAYJPS010000274.1:0-746 GCA_964372135.1 uncultured Treponemataceae bacterium
AATGTTTCACGTGAAACAAAAATAAAAGTATACTTGGATAAGTTTATGTGGTATACTATATTCAAGAGGTGTGGTAATGGGGAAAATATATTTTTCAGTGGTGAGGGAAATTGCAAGATTAATATTTCCAAAAAGAACAATGGAGTGGTCTGAAGGTGTAATGGCAGACGAAAATCCGTCAATATATGTATGTAATCATTCAGGTATTGCAGGTCCTGTTGCAATCGAGCTATATTTTAATTTACCAAAAAGAATTTGGCTTACAAGTATAATGCTTAGTAAAGAAACCGGTGTAAATTATTTTTTCCATGACATGATGCTTGGTAGAAGTTCAAAAAACCAAAAACAAACGAGACGGCTAGCAAAACTTGTTGTAACGTTGATTAGGCCTTTATTGTCAAAAAATAATAAGTTTATCTTAGTAAATAAAAGCCAAAGATCTATTAGAAATACAATTGAAGAAACTATTTCTACTCTAAATGCAGGAAAGAATATTGTTATTTTTCCAGAAAGGCACTTGAAATATGGAACATTTATAAATAGTTTTCATCATGGTTTTGTAGATGTTGCAAGGTTATATTGTAAACGTATTGGGAAGAATATCAACTTTTATCCTATGTATATTGGAGGAGATACAAATAGTATTAATATTGGGAAGCCTATTAGCTACGATATAGCAAACAAAAGACCAGAGGAAGCACTAAGAATTTGCGAATACCTGCAACAAAGCATAGAAGAATTGGGAG
>CAYJPS010000274.1:756-1982 GCA_964372135.1 uncultured Treponemataceae bacterium
ACCTCACAAAGTTATTCCTTATGTACCAGAAGTGTTTTATGAATACTATGGTGAATATACAGACGATGAAATAGGTTTTTACGATTTTGTAAATCAACCATATAGCGAATAAGGGTATCTTAAAGTATAAAAGTTAAAGATGTTATTCCTTTATGTAAGTTTATCTCTGGATGATTTTAGACCTTTTAAAGGCTTGTCTTTTTTTCTTTAGAATTATATACTTTATGAATGAAGAATTTAACACGTTATGGAATAACAGAATGCTATATTGCTGAAGCCTCGATGTATGAGGAATTTAAGGGCGCTCGTGTTATAGCACAATATAAAAATCTCTATAAGATTATTGCGGAAGACGGAGAGCATACAGCGGAAATTTCGGGGAAAATGAGGCATGAAATAAATGAGCTTGCACAGTATCCGACGGTAGGAGACTTTGTAATGTATTCAATGGAAAAGGAGCAATCCAACGCAATTATACACCAGGTGCTTACTAGAAAAACTATGTTTACAAGAAAGTCCGTGGGCACTAAAGGCGAAGTACAAGTCATTTCTGCAAACATCGATGTCGTGTTTATATGTATGTCGCTTAATAACAATTACAACGTTAGTCGTCTTGAGCGTTACCTTTCAGTAGCATGGGACAGCGGAGCTATACCGGTAATTGTTTTAACTAAGTCTGATTTATGCGAAAATCTTGAAGAAGTGCTAATAGAGGTAGAAACGGTTTCAGCTTTTTCAGATATAATACTTGTTTCAAAATTTGATGACGACATAGAATCAAAGTTTAGAAAATACTTTGAAAAGGGTATAACTGCTGTTTTTATTGGCTCTTCAGGAGTTGGAAAATCAACTTTAATAAATATTCTTTTAGGAGAAGAAATTATTGAAACCTCTGAAGTTGGCAAGGGGGACAAAGGACGTCACACTACAACAGGGAAGGAAATGTTTCCCTGCCCTCTTGGTGGTGTTCTAATAGATACTCCAGGTATGAGAGAATTAGGTGTAGATAGTGCAGACCTTTCAACAACATTTGAAGACATAGAATCCTTGGCAGAAAATTGTAAGTTTAGTGATTGTAGTCACACGGTAGAAAAAGGCTGTGCCATATTAGAAGCCATAGAAAAAGGAGAACTTGATCAGCGCCGATTTAATAATTATATAAAACTTATGAATGAATCCTCGTATGAAGGGTTAAACAGTAAAGAGCTAGAAAAGAAAAAACTAGA
>CAYJPS010000275.1:0-1976 GCA_964372135.1 uncultured Treponemataceae bacterium
GAACACTGTCACTCTATGGCTGTGCATCCGATGGCACCGAAAAACCTACCACTGAGCCTGTCGAGCTCGAAGTCAGTGACCAAAGTACATTTATGTGGCAGATTGAGGCGCTCAGCCATGAACTAACCGTCTACATGGAAAGTAGCGGCGCTATGACTCTCTACGACGGGAGTGTAGAGCGCACAGACTACACGGATGGTGCTGAGTCGGGTAAGATTTACCTCTTGCTTGAACTCAATATACTAAAGGCTGAGGTTGGCAACGAGCCTTTCACTTGGAGTGATGTCTACATAGAGGATGCCGAGGGAAACACATACACAAGACTTGAAGATGACTTATTTTTGGAAAATCACGGTTATTCAAGACTGCCATCTACGGACATTAAATTAGGCGAAAGCATCGGATTTATAGCCTTTGAGTTGGACGAGCTTGCTGCTGATAATGCCCTCTATCTCGTTCACAATGCAATAGAAGGCGAAAACCGTAATCAAATACAATGAGGTGTAAAACATGAAAAGAATTATTGTTGCGATAACAATGCTACTAATCTTTGCTTTCAGCGCCTGCGGCACGGACAGTGTTGAGCCTACGTCTACACCCACGCCGTCCGAGAGCACTGTGCCTTCGGCTTCGCCACTTGTCGAGGGTAAAGAGCCTGTGACGGTCTTGGCAAGATTGGAAAATCAGCTTATCATGGACGAGTCCATAGCAACCGAGATGGTAGGCGGCTACACGCCCGAGGAGCCTCTCGTTCTGCTTAACCCCTACGGTGTTGCGCCTTTAACCGCTCTTATTATATTTGACACCGATGAGGCTTGCTCCGTTACTGTCTCCGTGACGGGTAAAACTGCGGAAACTACATTTACACACAGCTTCACGGAGTTTTCCACGCACCATGAAATTCCCGTATACGGACTATATGCCGACAAGGTAAACAGTGTTTATTTAAGCTTAAAATGCGAGGAGGGCGAAGCTGTCGAGCACCATACAGTGGATATAGAAACGGAAAGCCTACCCGACTATCTGCCAAGCTACGAGCTTCTGGTCAGTGACCCCCAGACAGCAGGCGGTGCCGAGGGTGACCTACTATTCTTTGCCGCCGCTACGGACATCCTCTACCCCTTTGCCATTGACAAAGAAGGCGATGTGCGTTGGTATTCCTCCACGAATACCTTTGCAGGCGGTCTTTTACGCCGCACAGCGGACGGTAAGCTCCTGTCTCTGTCCGACCCTATGTATGCGCCCGCTTTCATCAGACCCGGATTCACTATCACCGACTGGATGGGTAGAGTTTACGATGAGTACCTTGTTGACTACACGCATCACGATGTTATTGAGCTTCCGAACGGCAACTACCTTGTAAGTGCCGTTAAGCCCGACTCCGTTGTCAATTTGGGCGCTATCGTTGCAGGTGCAGACGCAATTTTGGAAATTGACTCCGAGAGCGGTGAGACTTTGCGTTCTTGGGACTTAAACGCCATATGCGGCTACACAGCTCAAGATGTGCTTGAGGGTAGATACCTCCACACGAACGCCATTCACTATAACGAAGCGGACAACTCCATTATGTTCTCCGCACCTAACCCCATGATAGTCGTGAATTTCGATGCCGATTCGGGTGAGGTTAACTGGGCTATAGGTAACCCCTTAAATAACTATCCCGAGCCTATACAGAGCAAAATTCTCACACCTACAGAGCCTGATTTTCTATGGAACGGCGCTATACACGCACCCACCGTTTTGCCCGACGGCAACATCATGCTCTTTGATAACGGTAGTGGTAGGCTTGACACTAGCGGTGAACCCATAGAGGATGAGAATAATTTCTCTCGCCTCGTCATTTTCTCCGTGGACAGCGAAAACATGACCATCAGCACCGTCTATGAGTATGGCGAGGAGCGTGGTAATGATATGTACGCCACCTACCTCGGTGATGTTGACTATCTTGGCGAAAACCACTACATATTAAACGCAGG
>CAYJPS010000276.1:0-1974 GCA_964372135.1 uncultured Treponemataceae bacterium
TCACCGAAGACCGTGCCAAACGCCTGCGCATTGAGCGCCACACCACCTTGCCTGCCGTAATCTATGTCCACGCCTGACATGAGTATCGTAAATGCTGTCAGGCTACATAATACTATAGTGTCGGCAAACACCTCGAATATGCCATACATCCCTTGCTTCACGGGATCTTTCTCGCTTGTCGCTGCATGTGCGATAGGTGCCGAGCCTAGGCCTGCCTCATTCGAGAACACGCCACGGCGCACTCCCCACATAACAGAGCTGCGTACCGTTATACCGACAGCTCCGCCGACTGCGACGCTTGGCTCAAGCGCTGACTCCACTATCAGAAAAAGCGTAGGTACAAGTTTTTCGGCATTAAGTACTATTACCGTCATGCACGCCACGACATACACAAAACCCACTGTCGGCACCATCGCCTGAGTTACCTTGCCTATGCGGCTTACACCGCCGAGCAAAACCGCCGCTGTGCACAAAGCTATAAGCACACCCACTATAAGCTCTATGTGCGCGTAGTGCCTACGGGTAAAGCTGTATACCAGTTCCTCGGTCACCGCACTTATCGTCATCGCCTGTATGCCGTTGCCCGTGCCGAGGCCGGATAGCATTCCCATCAACGCAAACGCAGTAGCCGCCACCCTCCACTTTTCTCCCAAACCGTTTTTTATGTAGTACATGGGGCCACCTACAGGCTCACCTTTTGCGTTGCGCTCCCTGTAGTGTACGGATAGCAAGACCTCAACATACTTCGTGCACATACCTATCAGCGCCGTCACCCACAGCCAAAACACCGTGCCGGGGCCACCTAAACTTATCGCCGTCGCTATACCTGCTATATTGCCCGTGCCCACGGTTGCACCTAAAGCTGTAGTTACCGCTTGTAAGGGTGTTACCGTGCCCTCTGCCGCCTTACCGCCCTCAAGCACCTTGCCTATAGTATTGCGCATAGCATAGCCGAATCGACTAAACTGCACACCTCCCGTACGGAAGCTTAAATACACGCCGGTTCCTACCATAAGTATCAGCATGGGTAGCCCCCACACCGCCGCACTTATCATCGCATTTAGTTCACTCATTACATTATACAAGCGCCCACCACCCCTCAAGGCTCTGCCCTCATACAACTCTACGCCTGTCTTTTTTAGATTATGCTTGACAAGTTTCGTTTTTATGGTAAAATAAATCTCACGTCGCCTTTGGGTGATTATATATGCGGGCGTAGCTCATCCGGTAGAGCGCCACCTTGCCAAGGTGGAGGTAGAGAGTTCGAGCCTCTTCGCCCGCTCCAAAAAAGGACATACCTTCTAGGTATGTCCTTTTTTGGAGCAAAAGCCCTTTGGGCTTTTTGAGTCTGCGGACGGAATTTATGTCGATGGGCGGAACCCTAACGGTTCCCCCCTCGCCGCTCCCCCCTCCCTCCGGCATCGTTACATCGCCGCTCTAACTTTAGAGGTATGTCCTTTTGTGCGTCTATTATGCCCAGATATTGTAGCGCACTCATTTGAGCAGTATTTCCTCTAACTCACGAACATCTCTTACAATGTAATCGGCTTTCGCTTGGCTTAATTCCTCTAAGTCGCCGTAGCCATACAAAACACCTATTGATTTAATGCCGGTCTTTTTTGCGCCTATGATATCATACTTTCTGTCACCTATCATAATCACGTCACTTAATTCACTTATCTTGTTTTGTGTTAGCGCAAAAGCAATAACCTCGGCTTTGTCCGAGCGAGTACCGTCAATTTCACTTCCTGCGACAAACTCAAAATACTCCAGTATGTCAAAGTATTCAAGTATCTTGACTGCATAAACCGTCGGTTTCGAGGTCGCCACAATTAGCGTCTTGCCAAGTGATTTCAGCTTTTCGAGCAATTCTTTTATTCCGCTATAGATAGCGTTTTCATATAGGCCTTTATCGGAAAAACGCTCTCTGTAATATTCTACCGCAGTATTTGCCTCTTCCTCGGATAACCCATA
>CAYJPS010000277.1:0-1967 GCA_964372135.1 uncultured Treponemataceae bacterium
GGTTTTCAAGACCGCCTCCTTAAACCGCTCGGACACCGCTCCAAATTGATAGTAAGATATTTTATACTATTTTTACCCTTTTTGTCAAGCATATGAATACAAAATTTAGAAAAACTACCATTAAAATTAATTTTCTTCCATACAATCAAAAATTTACACTTGTGCATTCTATATAAATGACTTATAATATGAATAGACAACATACATCGTGAGCTTTTCACCTTCCGAACAAAAAGGGATGTTATGGATAAAATGAGCTTTGTATACACAAAGAACGCCTCATGCTTTGGATGCAATAAGTGTATTTTTAAATGCCCTGTGTCAGCAAATGAAGCTTACTTTGAAGCAGACGAAGGAAAAGTTTTCATAAAGGAAGGATTTTGCATTTCTTGTGGAGAGTGTGTTTCTATTTGTGATCATGAAGCACGCGATTATATTGATGATACAGACTTCTTTTTTGAAGACCTTCAAGAAAATCAAAATTTATCAGTGATTATTGCTCCTGCTGCCCAATTTAACTTTGCTGAAGTTCCTAGAGTTGTAGGCTACCTAAAATCTCTCGGGGTTAAGAACGTCTATGACGTTTCTTTTGGAGCTGATATTTGCACTTGGGCACATGTAAAAACAATAAAAGAACAAAAGGTTAAAAGTATCATTTCACAACCATGTCCGGTTGTTGTAAGCTACATTGAAAAATACCAACCAACTCTCATTGACCGATTATCACCAATTCAAAGTCCTGCTAGCTGCTTAGCAATCTATATTAAGAAAGTACTTAAAAACACAGACAAACTTGTATTCCTTTCTCCATGCGTAGGAAAAAAAAGAGAGTGCATAGATGAAAACAATAGAAACCTGATTAGTTATAATATAACATTTGAAAAATTTGCACAAAAACTGATTGCTAATAATGTAAATCTCAGTGACTATGATGAATGTCCATTTGACACTATTGAGGGTTCCATCGGATTCACTTTCCCCCGACCAGGAGGATTAAGCGAAAATATAAAGTACCATTTGAAAGAAGATATTTGGACAAAAGAAATTGAAGGTATTCATAATATAAAAGCTTATCTAGCAGAATATGAACAAGACTTGTTAGAAAACAGGCCAACTCCATTAATAATTGATGCTCTAAACTGTGAACAAGGATGTAATTTAGGTACAGGAACTTCAAAAACTGCAAGAATAAATGAAATAGACTATACGACAAACAAAAACAAGGCAAAGATTTCAAGCGGATCATCAAAAAAGCTTATGAAATATTTTGACGACAACTTGCGAGTAAATGATTTTATAAGAATATACTCTGATAAAAGTTTTGATTATAAAAAAATTGACGATGTAGATATGGAAAGTGCGTACATCTCATTAGGTAAGTACAAACAAGCCGACAGAGAAATCAACTGCTTTTGTTGTGGGTATGGTTCGTGTGAATCATTTGTATATGATTTAGCAACAGGACACAATGACAAAAATAATTGTCGCCAATATTTACTAAATAAGTTTAAGAAGCTCAGCCTTTATGATGAGCTTACGAGTATTAAAAACCGGTACAGTTTTTCACTTGTAGTTGATGAATTAGAAAATGAACATCCTGGCTTTGTTGGCATTGTGTATATCGACATAAACGGCCTAAAACAAGCAAACGATGTTCTAGGCCATAGTTTCGGAGATACACTCATAACAACCTGTGCCACCCTCTTAAAAAAAATATTTTCTGAAAATGTATATAGAATAGGTGGAGATGAGTTCATTGTCTTAGATACTACTTCCAGTGAAAAAATTTTTAATAAAAAAATTACAACGTTATCAGCCTTGCTCGAAAAACAAAAAAATCTTGTGGTTTCATTCGGCACCGCAATAAGCACATCTTCTGAAGACCTGGACAAAAAAATGGAAGAAGCCGACCAAGCAATGTATGATGCTAAACAACAATACTATGCAACAATTGGTCGCCAAGACCG
>CAYJPS010000278.1:0-334 GCA_964372135.1 uncultured Treponemataceae bacterium
CATCTCAGCCGGTATGGTGTTCTGTATCTGCGGTGAGCCCGGTATCCAGCACGCCGCTGTGCCTGCACCGGCAAAGTATACACCGGGTATCAGGGTTCTTGATATATCTGCACGCTTAAACATTGAAAGCATCAAGGGGTATAGTGCAAACAAACACACGAAAACGGAAACACCGCCGTATGAAAGTAAAAAACCCGCTAGTATTATCGAAGGTATTATCGCTTTTTCGCCAAGCTTATCCACAACGCCATTCGCTATAGATTCAGCGGCGCCCGAAGTCTCATATAGCTTACCAAACAAAGCTCCGGGTATGAACAACCAGAAGAAATTACCG
>CAYJPS010000278.1:344-1953 GCA_964372135.1 uncultured Treponemataceae bacterium
CAAGAAACTCATTCCTCCCGTAACAAACTGCGCTGTTATCAAGCAAAACAAAGCAGCAATTACAGATGAGAAAAATATCGGCACTCCTCTAAACACAAGGAAAATCAAAATTGCCAAACTAATCAACAATAGAATAATATCCACGCTAACACTTCCTTTCAACATTACCTTTTTAATTTAAAACTAAGTACGCGCTCTGCTCCACTTCCCACTCCTTCCAATTTTTTCGCTAAGTTGCATTTTCTTACCTCATTCGAATTCTAATGCAATAATTCGACCTTTATAGTTTATATGATTATTTCATTATTGTCAAGCTTTGGTTACTGTTTTCGAGCCGCTTTTTTGTTGGTTTTACATATTTTCCAAAGCCGAATCTCGCTTTTATCTGTATAACATGAATATATTTTCTATTAATTCGAAGATGGGCAGCAACTGTTGTAATGCCCAAAAAAATAAGCTGTATTGAGCGAGCTCAATACAGCTTATTCAAATAAAAACTAATTAATTCTTACTCAATGCCGGTGTAGTCTATCTTGTTGGCATCGAGGTACTTCTTGCTGATCTTTCTACCACCGAGTATGATAGCAGGCAGTATGATGATCGGAAGGTTCAAGTAACCTATGATTCTGTAGCCTACAGAAACAAGTGCGGTGATACCGAACTTAGAACCTGCTGCACAGACAATAAGCATAACGCAAACGAAGACAGCGTCACGCACAGTGTGGCTTGCGCCCTCGCCCTTGGAACGATAGTACTTGCTGAAACGTGCCACGCCGCCGAAAGCGAAGCTTACAACAGTACTCAGAACGCCGATGAAGACTATAGCTATGTATACAGCTGTCAGCCAGTCCATGCCAAGGCGCTGTAGCACGGAGTAGATGGGAAGACTCTCAGATGTGATGTCATATACGTTAGTGAAGCTAAATAGCATGGTGCAGAGTACAATCAACATTACTGTGTTGCCGACCCAACCTGCAATCGCTGCCTTCTTGCTCTCACTACGACTGGGCAGTGCGTCTGCAACAGATGTGATACTCGCAACAACAGTTGCCTGGAAGGAACCGTAAATGATAGCACTCCACAGTGCTGCGCCCCAGCTCATCTCAGGTAGATTTGTTGCCTGATTTGCAATAGATCCTGCGAGATCTGCATCGCCTACTGCAACAACAAGTCCAACAATTACAAACAACATGCCTACAACAACAGACATCATGTATGCTGAGGCACGACGTACAAGGTCAGCTCCGAATGCACAAAGTAAGGTAGCACACAAAATTAGTATGCCGACACCTACCCAGTAGTTCAAACCGACAAAGTTCTCAAGTAGAGTAGCGATAGCATTAATACTACCACCGAGCGCTGTAAATATCGTAATAAGGAAGGATATGTCAAATAAGTACACAACCCACTTCATTCCGAATAGCTTCTCAACCCAAGACTGATAATCATAGGTCTTGTAAACACGGGAAAACTCCATAGAGTAATAAAGTGCAGTGGCGAGCAATGCCATCGCCAAAAAAGTAACCACGATACCGGGAATACCGAACTTAACATAGTATACGTTAAGCTGTGTGCCGCTCGCAACACCGGGACCAAACTGTGTTCCCAT
>CAYJPS010000279.1:0-1943 GCA_964372135.1 uncultured Treponemataceae bacterium
TTAAAAAAATGGGCGTTGAAAACAATATTATTCCGCTGCAATTTGATGCATCCACCATGCCATTTGCAAACAATTATTTTGACGCAGTTGTGAGCGTTGATAGCTATCACTACTTTGGAAATAACGACGAGTATTTTGGAGAATACATTTCACCGATATTAAAAAAAGATGGTATTGTTGCTATTGCCTTTCCCAGTATTAAACAAGACTTTACATTTGAAACAATTCCTAGTGAAATGAAACCATTTTGGGAAGAAGAAGCTTTTTACATGTGGCGTTCTAAAAATTGGTGGACAAGCATTTTTGAAAAACACTTACACAATTTTAAAGCGCGCGAATTGAACTGCTTTTCTGAAGCATGGAACGATTGGCTTCAGTTAGATAATGAATACGCAATCGAGGATAGAAAAATGATGGAGCTAGACGGCGGGAAATACATGAACATTATGGCTTTTACTGGCAAGATAAAGTAAGTTGTAAAAGTAAGAAATATACAAAGGATAATTAATGAAACAAATTGACGCTATTTTTTTTGATATAGATGGCACTCTTCTCAGTTTTAATACTCATATCATACCAGAGAGTGCAAAAAAAGCGCTCCTTTTACTAAAAGAAAAAGGTGTAAAAATATTTATTTCAACAGGTAGGGCAAAAGCAGAAATAGATGTTGTAAAAGATATGTACTTTGATGGCTACATAACTTTAAATGGCCAGTATTGCTATGACAACAAAAATAATAAAATATTTGAAAATGCATTGCACAAAGATGATATTCAAAAACTACTATCGTATTCTAAAGAGCACAGTATTCCATGTTATTTTGTAGAAGAAAATGATGCTTACTATAATATAAGAAATAACCTTGTAGATGAACTAGAAAAAATGATTCGAGTAGATACTCAACCTGTAGGTAACGCAGAACGAGCGTTAACAAATAGTATTTATCAAGTTTCTGCATTTGTTGATTCAAAACAAGAACAAGAATTGTTAAAGCTCATGCCTCATTCTGCTTCAGCAAGATGGTATCCTACATTTTGTGACTTATTTCCACAGAATGGAAGCAAAATTGTAGGTATCCGTGAAGTTTGTAATCATTTCAATATTGATGTAGAAAACACAATGGCGTTTGGTGATGCAGAAAATGACCTTACGATGTTAAGTGGGGTTGGGCTTTCTGTAGCTATGGGAAATGCAAGTCAAGAAGTAAAAGATATAGTAGACTATGTAACTGATGATGTTGATAACGATGGCATTTTTAATGCGCTAAAGCATTTTAAGATTTTGTAAACTGGCACAAAAAAACATTCAAGGAGAAAACGTGAGCGAAGAAAAGCCATCTTTTGAAGACATTTCAGCTGAAGGTGATGTGTATATTTCAAACACATTATTTTCAAAAGAAATATACGAATATAAAGACTTTATAAACATTGAATGCAGTTCGGTTGTGTTTGAAAATATGGTTTTTAATACATGTAGCTTTGAAAGTCCCTCTTTTGTAAAAGTAAAATTTATAAACTGCGATTTTTCTAATACAAAATTTATTGGTAGCTACTTTAAAGATACTGAGTTTAAGTCATGCAAAGGCGTAGGGACAAACTTGCGAGATACAAGAATGATTAATTGCAAAATTAACCAAAGCATATTCAAATACGCAAACTTTGATAAAGGCAGATTCGATTCAATAAAAGCGAGCGAATCCGACTTCACGGAAGCAAGTTTTAGTGAAGTATCTTTTAAAAAGTTTATTACAAATGAATGCAGATTTATTAAAACAAACTTTTTTAAAACTTATTTGCAAGATTTAAACTTTTCAAATGATGAGTTTATTGCCCCTGTTATTTCAAATAGCTTTAGCGAAATAAAAAATCTTACCGTAAACCAAGTTCAAGCAAGCGAACTTGCTAGCCTATTTGGGCTTAATGTTGTATAAGATTTTTTTATTG
>CAYJPS010000280.1:0-1931 GCA_964372135.1 uncultured Treponemataceae bacterium
GCTTTGTGCCATGAGACTTCTTTTTCCAATTTCAATACCACTAAAACTTGACATAATCGCTCCTATAAAATCTTAAAACTCGTTAAACAATAGCATTCAAAATAACTGACTTTGGTTGATTTTTTACCATTTTACCACTTGCCGAATACAACTTATTTCTTCTTTGAGGAAGAACATTATCAAAAACACCTTGTAAAAACTCTTGTGTAATACGTATATATTCATTTATTGCATCATTTTCAATTTTTGACACAACAAGTTTTTGTCTTACTTGATAAAATGTTTCAATAATGCTCTTTTTCAATTCTTCTGGCGCACTATTTGTAACTGCAAATATATCATCTGGATTCTCACTATTGAGTTTTAAACTTTTTTCAATTCTTTTTGATTCTAACGATGCAAATTCTTTTGAAAGTGAATTAACTGCACTTACTGCATCTTGTAATTGATTCCAGTCTCTACCCGTTACAGCAGAACGAACAATTTGTTGCTGTACGATAATCGCACCTAATACTTCATTTTGCCTCATAAGCGTTTTGTATAAATCTTTATTCACACATTTAATTCTTTCATTCATACATGTATTCCTCATTTTATTATCGGTTTTTTAAAAAAATACTTAATATGTTAATCAAATCTCTTAAAACCCATTTATTGATTTTCAAATTATTTCTATAAAAAAATATTGAAAAAAGAGAAATAATTTGTAACCTTTTTTATTGTTAGTTGTTATTCATGTATAAAGTGCTTGCATAGCAGAGTGCAAGTTTAGTTCAATACATATTGAACAACACAGTAAAACTTTTTTCTGCATCCTCCTCTCCTTTTACCCCTTTTTGCTTTCAAAAAGGGGTTTTTATTAACAGCCTCTAAAAAGTATAAGCACATTGATGCGTGCCATCACATGCTCACTTCTTGAGAGGATATATCCACAGATTACACAGATTTTTATTTTTGATTGGTTAATCTTAATTCCGAACACCACAAAAAAAACTAGAAGCAAAAATATTTATATTTTGGTATGTACCAGTCTTTATATTTTATTAAAAGTTCCTGTAACTCTTTCCAGTAGAAATCCTATTAATCTGTGTAATCTGTGGATTTAAAACAAAAAAGCGAATAGTTTGCACTACTCGCTTTTAATACTTATCTCTTGTTCATTGGAACAAATGTTTTTTCGTCTAATACATTCTTAAATGCTGGGCGATAAATGCGGCCGCCTGAAATTATTTCTTCCATTCGGTGCGCGGCCCAACCTGCAATACGACTTACCGCAAAGATTGGTGTATATAAATCGCGCGGAATATTAAGCATGGTGTATACAAACCCTGAATAAAAGTCTACGTTTGTGCATATTTGCTTGTCTGAGTTTTTTTCTTCTGCAAAAATAGTTGGTGCTAAGCGCTCAATTATTGTGTAAAGAGCGTATTCTTCCATACAATTTTTTTCTATTGCCAAATCTTTTGCCTTATCTCTAAGAAGAATTGCACGAGGGTCAGATACGGTATAAACAGCGTGCCCTTGTCCATAAATGAGCCCTGACTTATCCCCTACTTCTTTTCTTACAATGCGACGAAGATATGTAGCAATTTCATTTTCATTTGTCCAGTCTTTTACGTTTGCTTTAATGTCGTCCATCATTCCCATTACTTGACTATTAGCTCCACCGTGGCGTCGTCCTTTTAGAGAACCAACAGCCGCTGCTATTGCAGAATATGTGTCGGTATCGGATGAAGACAATACGTGCACAGAAAGTGACGAGTTGTTTCCCCCACCATGTTCTGCATGCAATATAAGAGAAAGGTCTAAAATAGAAGCTTCAAGTTTTGAATACTCTTTAGTTGGACGAATAAGGCGAAGTAAGTTTTCTGCTGTTGAAAGTTCTGCCTTAGGATTATGGATATACATACTTTTATCATCGTAGTAGCGTC
>CAYJPS010000281.1:0-1919 GCA_964372135.1 uncultured Treponemataceae bacterium
TCTCCAATATCGCCGGCACTCATTGGACCTTCTTTTAACATGTCAAGAATCTTTCTCCTTGTTGGGTCTGAAATGGCTTTCATGGTATCTTGAAAACTCATAGATTGTCGTACCTCCATTTTAATTAGATAATTATCTAAACGTCTAAGTATAGTATACGAGAATAATATAGATTTGTCAAGTAATATTTAGAAGAATTTCTAAATATTAAAGATATGGGCTATCTTTTTATATGTAGGAACTTCTACGCGATGTTTTTTTGCAAGACGAACAACTTCAAATAAAAGCCCGTCAAGTTCACTGCTGCCACCTTTTGCAAGGTCTTTTTGCATTGACGTTGTTGTGTTTTTTTCCAAGCTATCCATTATCTTTAAGTTTATCTCTATAATATCGGCGGGTAATGTAATGTCCATGGCGCTTCCCAATGTAACAATATCATTAATGGCATCTATATATGTTTGGCGAACTTCGCCCTCTTTTTGAAAAGCCTCAGCGCTTACGTTAAAATATGTTCCAACAACGCCCATGCAAGATACAAATGAAAATTTTCTTAAAGTATCGCGTTTTATGTTATCTGAAAAAATTGCGGTAATATCGCTGTCTTCGAGATCTCTTTTTATTGCTATGAGTCGTTCATCTGTTGTGTTTCCATCTAAGCGACCGTATACAATTCTAAAAATATCGCTACTTTGCTTTAACACACCAGGACTTTCAATTTCTGAGGCAATATAAATGCACCCATTTAATACTTCAATTTCTGGAATTGACTTTGCCATTGTCTCGCCAGTGCCATAAACGTTTAATACGGGGATTACAATGGTTTTTTTATGGGATGCTTTTTTTATAAGGTCGTAGGTTTCTTGTATTGAATAAAATTTAACACAAACAAAAATAACATCTGCCTTTTCAGTATATTCGCTTTCTAAAACGGCTGTAACTTGTGCGCTTAAAACATTATTTTGGCGTTTTATAGTAAGACCATTTTTTTGTATTGCTTCAAGATGTTTTCCCCTAGCAATAAGCGTTACATCTTTTTTAGCCTTATGCATATAGGCTGCAATACTGCCACCAGTAGCACCAGCCCCAATTATTAAATAGTTCATAGCTGATTCCTTTATTTGAGTATACCACAACAGGTTTAAAACTGCAAATTTTTTTAATTGACGATGTAGGCATATTATGATACCTTGTAAAAGGAGAAATATATGGCACAAGATAAATCAAGAGAAGAACTTTTGGCATTAATACAAGAAGGATTAGATGCTGAGGCGAATGGTCGACTACAGCCATTTGATGAAGCTATGGCAGAAATCCGAAAAGAATTTAAACTAGATAAACAAGAACAATAAAAAAACAGCTTCCAAAACTGGAAGCTGTTTTCTGTAAGTAGAAGCTCATCACCTCTACCCACCACAATTATACATTGTTAATTATTCATTATTAATTGACCTAGTACATTCCGCCCATGCCACCCATTCCGCCCATGTCACCACCCATAGGAGCAGCTGGAGCTTTTTCTGGAATATCAGTGATAAGCGCTTCAGTTGTAAGCATTAAGCTTGCAATAGAAGTAGCGTTTTGTAATGCAGTTCTTGTAACTTTTGCAGGGTCAATAATACCGGCTTCAACCATGTCTACCCATTCGTTTTTAGAAGCATCAAAACCAATGCCTTTTTTTGCAGCTTTTGCTTTGTCGGCAATTACTGAACCATCAGCACCAGCATTTTCTGCAATTTGGCGAATAGGCTCTTCAAGTGCTCTCTTAACAATTTTGTAACCTGTTTTTTCATCGTCTGTGTAGCTTGAAATATCAGCCTTATCGAGTGCAATAGATGCTTGGATAAGAGCAAGTCCACCACCAGGCACAATACCTTCTTCAAGGGCAGCTCTTGTTGCAGCCAATGTATCTTCAACTCTGT
>CAYJPS010000282.1:0-1915 GCA_964372135.1 uncultured Treponemataceae bacterium
AAAAGCTTTTTCCATTTTGTAGTTGAAAGTGTAGGTGTGGCTCTGTTGAGTTTCCGGTGTTTCCACACTTTGCAATTTTCTGCCCTATGTACACCTTTTCTCCAACGTTTACAATTATACTATACTGTTTTAAATGTGCGAGGAAACTGTATTCGTTATCAGAATGTTTTATTACTATATAATTGCCTGCAATGTGGTTAGCCCTTGAGATGAGCTTTCCATTTTTTAAGATTATACTTTCTTTTGATTTGTTATTGATTTCTACGACTTCTCCATCTGCAGGGGAAAGAATATCTTCATTATAGCAGAAGTAGTTTTCTACGTTCTTGTAGTCATTCTTGTAAGATTTTCCGTTTGCGTCAAGTTTTATAACGTCGTATGCATAGCGTTGTGTTGGAATATCCCATGAGTGCGAGTACTCTTTTGTCGTACAGCCATTTGCAACAGTCCATTCCCCTGAAAAGGGAAGAGCATAGGATACCTCATTTTTGTAATTCTCTATTGACGGCACATTTCCTTTGTATTTTCTTTTTATGTAAACCATTCCTATAAGCTGAAGTATTGAGCATTTATTCTCTGAAAAGTGTAGAGCAAAATCGACAAAGGCAAATAAACACAGTGATGAGAGGTATGTAAATAGGTTTGAATCTATAAAATTTGAAAGAAGAATAGAGAGAATACCAATATACCATAAATAGTTGGGTAGAGCATAGAAGAATTGTATCATAGTGTCATTATAGCATGTTAATTAACAATTAGCAATGAATAATTAATATGATTGATACAAGCAAGATCCCAACCCGTACATGGCAACCTATGTGTTGCCATGTGCGGGTTGCGCTCAAAAACTTAACCTTTTACAGAGCCTGCTGTTAAGCCTGCTACAAAGTATTGTTGTAAGAATATGAACATTATTGCAACTGGAACAGAGGCTATAACCGATGCGCTCATCATACCAATCCAGTCGTTGCCGCCTTCGCCAGTGAATGTGAAAACCATACCTGATGCAATTGTGCGGTTAGCGGTGTCTGATATGAGTGTGAGAGCATAGAGTAGGTCGTTCCATGCCCATACGAATGAATAAATTGCGATGGTCATCATTCCTGGTATTGCAAGCGGGAATATTATTTGGAACATTGTTTTAAAGTCGCCTGCACCGTCGATGATTGCTGACTCCAGAAGTGCGTTTGGAATTTGATCGAAATATGTTTTAAGTGTCCATGTTCCAACGGGGAGAGTGAGTGCAATGTAGGCCAAAATAATTGAGCCGTGGTTATTAATCATTCCGAGGGACTGCATCATTGGGTAAATTGAAAGAAGTAGTAAACCTTGTGGGAATGCTTGCGACACCATAATAGCCCCCATTACACCTTTTCTACCCTTGTAGCGAAATTTACTAAAGCTATAACCTGCAAGCGCAGAAATAAACGTTGAAAGTGCGCTTGATGCAATTGCTACGATAAGACCATTTTTCACATAGTTTAGAAATGAACTATTTTGGAGAACTCTTTTAAAGTTTGATAAGTCAAAGTTTTGAAAAAAACTTAACTGGTACATTTCGGCTTCTGGTTTTAGGGCGGTTGACACCATCCATAGCTGAGGAAAGAATGCGAATATACCAATTAGTATCATGAGAGACCAAAATAGTATTTTAAAGCTTTTTGTATTTTGAAACATTCGATTAATCCTCCCGAATTCTTCGTAAGTATATTATGCTGAATCCAGCTAAAAGGATTGCCCAAACCACACCGAGGCTTGCAGCACGTCCAACTTCGTATGTTTTAAATGCTTGTCTATAAACTTCGGTTGCGAATGTTGCAGTAGAACCTTCAGGTCCACCTGCAGTCATTACGTTAATGAGGTCGAAGTGTTGGAAGTTACCAATTGTACCTAGGATAAGTATTAAACTTACTGT
>CAYJPS010000283.1:0-1905 GCA_964372135.1 uncultured Treponemataceae bacterium
ATATCGCCTGCACATATTTCTTTTACTTCTTCTATAGGTAAGAATGTGAAAAGGAGCATAAATTTTTCAACGTCTGCATCAGTAACATTTCTCCAATATTGGAAAAACTCAAAAACTGGTGTCATTTCTTTATCTAGGAAAAGAGCCCCTTTTTCGCTTTTTCCCATTTTTTTACCATCACTTCTAGTAATAAGTGGGAATGTGAGTCCATATGATTCTTTTCCTGTTTTACGTCTTATTAAGTCAACTCCTGCTACAATATTACCCCATTGGTCATCACCGCCAATTTGGAGGGTACAATTATGACGCTCATTAAGCATTAAAAAGTCGTAACTTTGTAAGAGCTGGTAATTAAACTCTAAAAAAGAAAGACCTGTTTCCATTCTCTTTTTATATGCTTCAAACGTAAGCATTCGGTTTACAGAAAAGCAGGAACCTATATCGCGTAAAAAATCTATATAGTTAAGATCTGCAAGCCAGTGTTTGTTGTTATCAGGAAATGCCGTTTTACCGTCAAAACCCACAAAGCTATTGAGCTGCGCAACAATTTTGTCTACGTTTGCATCAATCTCATCGTAGTTAAGCATTTTACGCATCTCTGTTTTACCAGATGGGTCTCCAATTCTACCAGTTCCACCGCCAACTAACACAATACCAATATGGCCTGCATCTCTAAGATGTCTAAGCGCAAATTGGGGAACCAAGTGTCCTATATGTAAACTTCCTGCTGTTGGGTCTGTTCCAACATAAAATGTAACAGGACCTTTATCCATTAAATCTGATAAGGCTTCAACATCGGTACATTGTTGAAAAAAGCCTCGGTTTTTTAGGTTTTCTAGTGCTTTATTCATAATACATAGATAGTATCATAAGTAGAAACTTGTTTCAAGGTGGTTTTAACGATAAAAATATTATAAATCAATGTACAAAAACAAACAAATGTTGATTTAAATTTTATTTTGTGTTATAATTATTTCTGTGGGTGGATAGAGAGGATACGTATGAATAGAAATACCATAATTGTTTTTTTGAGTATAAGTGTTATTATTTTGTTTGTTATATTCTCAAACATTGCCTTTATAAATGAACTGGATAGAATAGAAAAAAATGCAGTTCAAGCAGAACTGCAAGCTAGCTCAATTAATGATATTGCTACTATACGATTGGTGCTTTATGAATACATGAAACCTATTCAACTGGCGGCAACTAGTTTTAGTTCGCTCATCGATATCGAAACCAAAGAAAGTCTTGAAGCTTTTTTACAGGATCTTGAAGCTATGAGTGGTTTTATCAGTGTTGAGCTGGTAACAGATGAAGGCTTTACATTTTCTTCCGATGGAATTAATAGTATACTTGTTGATTATGATAAGTCATTAAAAATGCAAAATAGGGAATCATTTATAACAGATGTTTATTATGATGAAAAACATAAGGAAAATATTTTGAGTTTTGCAGTCCCTTTACCTGGGGATGGGGATGCCTATTATTTGATGGGAAACCTTTCTGTAAAAAAACTTAATGAACTTTTTGAAAAGAATTTTACAGGAAATGGTAGGTATTTTCACATAATTGATGGCAATGGCTCCTATGTCTCTACTACAGAAAATAAATTCACCTTAGACAGCAAAATTCCTTTTTTTGCTGTGGGAGAACTTATTCAGACTGCATCTGATTATTCATCTAAAACCGTATATAGTGATTTTCAGACAAAGAAATCTGGGATGTTTGTATATTCTATGAATGATGAAAGCCGCTACATGTATTATTCACCTGTTGGCATAAATGATTGGATGCTTGCAAAGGTTGTGACTGCAGAGACTGCAGAAACATCGGCAATATTATACAGAAACAATTCCTATTTAATGGTTTTGCAGAACACCAGTTTTTTAGCATCTTTTGCATTTA
>CAYJPS010000284.1:0-1904 GCA_964372135.1 uncultured Treponemataceae bacterium
AGAAATTGCAGATTTTGCTCAAAAAAATGCAATTGACTTAACCATTGTTGGTCCTGAAGTTCCTCTAGTTCTTGGCATTACCGATGAGTTTTCAAAACGAGGTCTTCGAGTCATGGGTGTAAACAAAGAATGTGCCCAGTTTGAAGGAAGCAAAGACTCTACAAAAATATTTTTAGAAAAATATAAGATTCCTACAGCAGAATACATTACTCATACATCTTTTGAAAATGCGGAAAAAGACATTGGAAAGTATGGTTTTCCGATGGTAATAAAAGCAGATGGACTTGCCGCAGGAAAGGGTGTAATAATTGCCCAAAATGAAAACGAAGCAAAAACTGCACTTGATGACATATTGGTAAAAAAAGTTTTTGGCGATGGGCCAGTTGTTATTGAAGAGTTTTTAGATGGAATTGAAGCGTCTATTATTTGTCTTGTAGATGGAAAAATAATTGTACCGCTTGAAACAGCACAAGATTATAAACGAGCATTTGATAACGATGAAGGCTTAAATACCGGTGGTATGGGAACATATTCACCAAGCTTTGTAATTGATGAAAATCTTAACAAAACCATTTACGACACAATTTTACAACCAACATTAAATGGGTTTATTGCAGAAGGCATGGACTACAGAGGAATTCTTTTTGTTGGTATTATGATTAAAAACAATATTCCAAAAGTTTTAGAGTTTAATGTACGTTTTGGCGATCCAGAAACGCAAGTGATTTTACCACGCCTAAAAACTGACATTATTGATGTTTTTAACGCTGTAGTAGACGGAAAACTGTCAGAAACAAAACTTGAATGGAAAAATGAAAAAGCGGTATGCGTAGTTCTTGCATCCAAGGGGTACCCTGAAGCGTATGAAAAAAATATTCCAATTAGTTTTGACGATGGTATAGATTGCCAAGTGTTACACGCAGGCACTACCATTGTAGATGGGTGCTTTGCAACAAATGGGGGGCGAGTTCTAAATGTTGTAGCTCTGGCAGACACAATAGAAAATGCACGAAGCAAGGTATATGAAAATATAGAAAAAGTGCACTTTAATGGAAAAATGTTTAGAAAGGATATTGCTAAAATTGGAAAATAGAGTTGTTTTTATGTCAGATATTCATGCAAATATTGAAGCTTTTAGGGCTGTTTTGCAAGATATTGAAGAGCGAAAAATCCCTTTGAGTAATGTGTATTGCCTTGGTGACTCTGTAGGCTATGGAACAAAGGATAACGAAGTTTTAGATCTCTTGCAAGAAAAGGGCATTGTGTCTATTATGGGAAACCATGATGAAGGACACGCCTTTTATATGAATAACGATGGCATAAGTGATGAAAATAGAAACTACTTAAAAAACCTAGAGCGTTTTATTACGTTAAGCTTATTTCATAAAATGATTCTTTTAACACATGGAAGCCCAAAATCAATTAGCGATTATATTTTTGAAGAAGATTCTGAAAAGCAAGAAGAAATTGCAGATACAATCGCAGAAGATATCATTGTTTTTGGTCACACCCATAAATCCTACCGCAAAATCGTAAAAGGAAAATTATTTATTAATGTAGGAAGTGTTGGAAAACCAAAAGATGGAAATCCAAAACCATGCTACACAATTGTAACCTTTGCAGATGATATCTTAGTAGAGTTTGTAAGGGTATAACTTACATAAATCTTAAAATTTCTTCTACATCGTGTCTTCTTGGTGCTTTTGTTTCGCCCTCAGGGATACCGTATACAATGAGCGCTGCAACACTTTCCTCTTTTGGCAAGTTGATAATTTTTGCAATTGCATCTGAATCAATGATGCCAAAAATACAAGTTCCCACCCCTTTTTCATGTGCGGCTAAACAAAATGTTTGGCATGCTATTCCAGAGTCAAAGGCTTCCCAAAAATCTTTTTTTTCTACGC
>CAYJPS010000285.1:0-1881 GCA_964372135.1 uncultured Treponemataceae bacterium
GCTCAATGCTTATGGTTCTTCCTTATTCAACCATTGAACCGATACGTTCAAAACTAAACGCCAACTATCAAAGTGAACGCTTGGAAGTTGACCATGCATGGGTTGGGCGTTTAAAAGACAGACTTATGGAAACCCCTGTTGAGCTCCGTGTCGGGCTTGGCGAATCACAAATTACGAGTAACCAACTCCTACGCCTCAAACCGGGTGACATTATTACCCTTGACACCGACGTGGATCAACTCTTGCCGTGTACTGTTGCCGGTGTTGGAAAATACTGGGGACTTCCGGGAACAATAAAAGCTAATAAAGCGTTCCAAGTCGTTCGTATGGAAGAACCAAAATATACTTAATTTTCTTTATTTCCAAATTTAGGTGTGATTTCAATTTTCATGATTTGAAATCACACTTTTTTTTTTGAAAATAAAATATTTTTTTATTCATATTAATTCAATATATTACAAAATATAAAAATATGGACAAATTTTATTTTGACATTTATAATATTTTTATTGAATTTCAAAAAAAAAGGAGTATTTTATGGGAATTTATAGAGCGTTAGGATTAGTGGCTATTGGAATCGGCGGTTACGCATTGTACAGAATCGGAGCACACAGAGCTGTTATTTCAGCGGCAGGTTGTGCCGGCAAAAAAGCTTGCGAACTTAAAGATCAAGCCGTTGAAAAAGCAGGCGAATGGAAAGAGCAAGCAACTGAGAAATATAATACTTTTACAGCTAAGAATCAAGTGGAAGCAGAAACAGATACCGTGGCTGAATAGTTTTATTTTTGGTATTTGTAAGTTAAAAAGAATAATAGAAAGAAACCTCATTTTGGATAGCTAAAATGAGGTTTCTTTTTTTAGACAATTATAACAATTTGCATTAACATTAGATTTGATAAACAAAATACATTTATATACATCGTAATCTTTTTATTGGAGTGGCATATTTTTACATATTAGAGTTTTCTGGAAGGGTTTGGGGGAACAATTTTTTACAAAAAATTTCCCACAAAATTCAAAGTTAAAGCAAAATGCTATACGTCTACTTGATATTATGGATGGTCAACCATTTTATTTTGCACAAACTCAGTACCTGTGTGACAAGGTGTACAATCCATATCACCCTTAAAGCTGGTGCTGGCATAATTTTCCGGATTAGATCCATGACAACCTTCCGCGGTACAGGTTTCAAAAACTTCTGAACGGACAACTGTTTTGTCGAATGTACCATCAATTTGCTGGTTGATAATCATGGCTACTTGATATGCCGTATCGGCAGTTATACGTGCACAGCGTTCAGAACGCTCTTTTGCACCCGAAGCAATCCCTGTTTTTGAACACCAACGGGCAACCGAAATATGACACAGAATGGAATCTGAAACACTCGTGGGAAGTTCTTTGTCAATCTTAGCGGATCCGGGGCTTGGTTGAAACACGGGAAGGGAAGTAACTTCATACCATCTAAACAATTTTTTTTGCATAGGGACCGCTATTTTGCGAGGATAAAAAAGAGATAGAACTTGTGCGCCACCCATAAGACAGCCACAAGTTCCCCCTGAGTTGCCGGTCGCGCTTTTACCAAATTCCATACAGCTAAAAGGAAAAGTGTTATAAGGAGCACCGTGTTTTTCACCCATCAGACCGATGAGTCCGTACATAACGCCGTAAGCTCAACCATAGCCTTTATAATGATATGCGGCGTGTGCCAGTTGAGCCACTTCCAAAGGATCAAGCTTTTGGGGTGTCCAGCTAAAATCACCCCCTTGTTGCTCAAAGCGTTGCATAGCTTTCGGCGTTTCACTTTGAGCGTTTGCAACGATTGCACCTGAAGCAAAAACTCCTCCTAAGGCCAACATACCACCTAGCATTTCACGTCTGTTC
>CAYJPS010000286.1:0-1879 GCA_964372135.1 uncultured Treponemataceae bacterium
GTTTCTTTTGAAGACTTAAAAGAAGGAATGAAAGTTACTGGTAAAATTAAAAATGTTGTAGACTTTGGTGCTTTTGTTGACCTAGGACTAAAAGAAACAGCCTTGTTACACATTTCTGAACTTTCAGACAACTATGTTTCAAATCCAATGGATGTTATTAAAGTTGGGGACATTAAAGAATGCACTATTATTGGCCTTGATATGGATAGACGACGTATTTCTTTATCGCTAAAAAGCAATCCTGAAATTGGTGGAAGCACAGGTGGTGCAAAGCCAAGAAGTGCTGACGGCGCTAAAAAGGTTGTAAAAGTGGTTAAAGCTGGTAGCAAACCAGTAGCAAAACCACCTGTAGACAGAAGAGAAAAAGTTTCTACTGTTAATGCAGGCGACGATGGCATGACCTACAATCCATTTGCAGCATTGTTAAAGAAATAAAAACTACATTTCACGGCATACTGCCGTGTCTTGTTTTATAGAAAATGTTCCTATTTTTTTGTTACAAGGGGCAAAACCAGCTAATTGCGAAGCGCAGTTTTTTCCCCCTTGACCCCCTTTTCCTTGCACGCTTTTTACTGTAGCTTTATTAAAGTCTTTTTTTTTTTTATTAGCAAATCCTTTCCAAATACCTAACTACATCTTCACCTGTTGGAGGGCAGCCGGCAACGGATGACTCAAAGCAGCTTGTACAGTTTCCTATGCCATACTTTCCTGTTTTACCTTTAAATCCTTGCCCAATGCTTAATGACGGCACTTTTCGATACTTACCCATATCATCCACCCGCTCTAGAGCGTGAATAAGAGAAGCATAACATGCACTACAGGCTTGATTTTCTGTAACAATTCTTCCAAGTTGTTCTGCCTTTCTTGATGGCATAACAGTACTTGGCTTTTCAGGTTTATTAAGTTCAATTACATTTGCCTTTTTAACATCGCACTCGCCAACCCCTAGCTTTGAGGCAAGCTCAATATAAGGGACTTCGCTAATTGAGTATCCCATTAGTTTACACACATAGGCATCGCATAACACAGGGTCGATAGTAGCAAAAAGTCTATTTGTTTGAACAGGGTTTCCACCTTCTTCAAAGTTTAAGTCTCCACATATGCTATCAACAAGTATAAAGTCATTTTTTGCCACTACATTTAAATGTGCAATGGGTTTATGTAAACCATCTGTATGGAATCGCCTTTTTTCAGTATTGGGAATAACTCCCTTATTATTTTTAAGTGCGCATGTTATAGATGTTTGGCAATGGCCTTTTAACACAGGAAGATTTATCATATAATCAACTGCCATTGCACTGTCGCAAATATGAATTTTTACACCCTTACAATCGTAGCTTGTGGTGGTATCGCTTTGTGTATTTATAAGTTCAACATTATATTTTTTTGCGATTTCAGAGTAGCCACAAAGCTTATACGCCCTGTCAGTATTGTCGCCAAGCCACGAGCCTTCAATTATTGCAATGTTATAAAAACCCTTTTCTTGCAGGTATTGGATTATGCCTTCTGCGATTTCTGGGTGAGTTGTAGCACCACTTGAAGCAAGCTTTGCTACAGCTAAATTTGGCTTTAATCCAATACGTTTTTCTGTAGAGCCAATTCTTTCTTCAATTTTTGCCTCAAATAAGATTCTCTTTGTCATATCGACAATGTCTTCGCCGTACATAAGAATGATATCGTTTTTGTTCATAGAGTAAGTATACACCACAAGTGAGCTTTTTGAAAGAAATTTATCTATGTTGGTCTACTAGTATAACGTTTCCGTCGGGGTCGGAAATCATTAAGCTGGCTGGGCCTTCTTTTACATTTTTATCTGTTTCAGAAATAAATCCAATTCCCTTATCTTTTAATTCGCCTTCAATTGTTCTAACATCGGTAA
>CAYJPS010000287.1:0-1646 GCA_964372135.1 uncultured Treponemataceae bacterium
GGAAGCCCTCGACAACCTTTAAAGGCGTCAGAATAAACAAAGCAACGTTCTCTTACTTCAATTGTTATTGTTAAATCTGGTTTATGCACATCTACTGCTAAAATACCCTCTGAATACACTTCGGAAGAAGCCTCTCTACAAATTTCATAGGAGTTTAAAGGAAAGGTTTTTTGGCTGCGTCTAGCTTCTAATTTAAATTTTTTTGCACCAAGTTTCTTTCCGATTAAAGACTCTTGCATTACGGCCTCACGCATAGAATCGATATTTTTTTCACAAACTCTTGTTTTTGCCCAACCAGTAATCCCAATTAGGTGTTTGAGAGCATACTCAACAGCCTCGAATGTAGATTGTTCACAATCAATGTACATTCTTCCAGCTCTCAATGTTACTTTTGCACCTAATCCTTTTAGAGAGTAGCGAATATTCTTTAAAAGCTGCTTTTCAAACAATTTGATGTTTGATCCTTTGAGTGTTAATTCGCCTAACTTTGCCAAATATGTTTCTGTCATGTGTTCTATTTTATACTTTTTCAGTATTTAAATCTACAAAAATGCTTATTTTTTCTTTGACAAAATTCAAGAATGTGTGATATAATATTGCTATGAAAAATTCACATATTGTATATCCAAATTTAAAACATGCAGATAAATCATTACCGGTTAATCTTGCATTACTCATTCGGTCAAGGGCTATAGAGTGCCCTGATGTGGTTGCTCAAGCGTCGAAAGATGAAAATGGCAAATTCGTTAACTATACATACAAGCAAATGTATGATAGTGTGCTTTTAATTGCGCTAGCTCTTAAAAACATAGGCATAAAAAAAGGGGCACATGTTGCACTTATTTCAGATAATAGAAAAGAATGGCTTATAACTGATTTAGCAATACTTTCTTTAGCTGCAGCTGATGTTCCAAGAGGCACTGATTCAACTGGAACAGAAATTAGGTACATTATTTCTTTTTCAGAATGTACTCATGGTGTTTTTGAAAACATGACTCAACTTCAAAAAGTAATAGATGGTGTAAAAGAAGTGCCACTAATGAAAACTGCAGTTTTGTTTGACGGATGGTCAGAAGAAAATGCTGCTATTGCTAAAAAAGCTGGCATAACTTTGTACAGTTATGAACAGCTTATGCATAAAGGCTTAGAAATTGGCTTAGATAAGAAAAAGGAAGTAGAAGATATTGCAGATAGCATTAAAGGTGAAGATTTAGCAACGATTATTTTTACTTCTGGAACTACGGGAGTACCAAAGGGTGTTATGCTTTCTCACAGAAATTATCTCTGCCAATGCGAAGTTATTAGCGGAGTTCTTTCTTCTAAAGCTGGCGATATGTGGCTTTCTGTACTTCCAGTATGGCACAGTTTTGAGCGATTTATACAATATTCTACCATTACGTTTAGAAGTGGTATTGCGTATTCAAAACCTGTAGCTAGTGTTATGCTTGCTGATATGGCAACTATAAGGCCTGAATGGATGTGTGGTGTGCCTCGGCTTTGGGAAGCCTTAGCTCAGGGTGTGTTTAGAGCCATGAAAAAAGATGGTGGATTAAAGCTAAAGCTCTTTAATTTTTTTGTTGGAGTAGGGAAGAAATACACAGTTGCAAAAGAGCATGTTCTAGGTCACGTATGTCGCTATAACAATA
>CAYJPS010000287.1:1656-1874 GCA_964372135.1 uncultured Treponemataceae bacterium
CGCTTTTTAGACTTCCTAAAAGGCATTATTCCCTTCATCCTATTATCTCCACTCGATGCATTAGGTGACAAAATTATCTATAGTAAGATTCGTGCAAAACTTGGTGGTCGTATGGTAGCTGCTATTTCTGGTGGTGGAGCACTACAACCAAACACAGTTATTTTTTATAGGGCTATTAAGTTTAAACTATTATAAGGTTATGGTATAACTGTGGCAGG
>CAYJPS010000288.1:0-1840 GCA_964372135.1 uncultured Treponemataceae bacterium
GTGTCCCTACAAGGTGCAAAAGGATACCGCAACGATAGCTTCGCTGCTCCTTTGAAAGATAATTGGTGGGTGAAACGGAGTCCCTTGCGCAAGACATACGAAAGAAAAGGATTTAAACAAAAATTTTCGCCATTGCTTCTATATGAGAAATCTTTCGGCGGTTCAGGAACTGTGTTCGGTTTGGTAGTGTGAGAGTCAATATTTTATCGAATTTCTGATAATTACAAGTGACTTAGTGGAATATAATATATAAGGTCCACTTGCACATTGGAGTTTCTATGTAGTCCATTTTCCCTTTTCTGCAAGCCAAACACCATTAAAATCTTTTGCTAAAATGACAGCTTCAAAAACTTCTTTTAGAAATCTATCAATTGTTTCAAGTATAGTGCAAAAATCATCTGTATGAACATCAATCTTTTTTATAAACGCTTTCCATCTTTTTTGCAGTATATCATCTTTATTAAAGGCGACCATGCGCTCAAATTGCTCTATCGTAAAAGAATGTTCTCTATTTTCAAACGTTTTTTTGAGAGCAGCCATGAGGGTGAGCCCTTTAAAGTCAAATCTATTTGCAAGGTAATATATATCGTAATAATCTTTCATTCTGCTTGAGAATTCCATAAGCGATAAAATAGCATCAATTTTTTCGGCAATAGTTGTTTCAAGTGAATATGTGTTTACTAATGGCGAGCTAAAACCGTCAATCTGCGTTGGAATTTTTCTTTTTTCTTGTTGTGGCACAATTACATCACCAACGCCGAAGTCAATACTAAATGTTGTTCTCGTATTTTTAATGGTTGCTACAATACTAGCTCCAATGCCTGCATATTTTTTCGCAGCTGCAATGGGTGCAATATTTTTTATTTCAAAGTTAATAAAATCGTTTCCTATGTTGCTTCTTATAATCTCTTCAAGTATTGGTTTTAGTTGTTCCGGAGTGTTTGGTAGTTTTCTTAAAAGAAAATCGATATCTACCGTAACTCTACTGTCAAAATCAGTTACAGCATAGATGAATAAACCACCTTTTAGAACAAAATTTTCAGCATATTTAGATTTTTCCAACCTGCGTAAAAATTCTTCTTGTCAAAATAGCTGTAAGCACAAGCCATTACTTCGACCTGTTTCTTTAACTTAATTTTTTAGTCTCGCAAGTACGGATGCTCCTATATCAGCCATTTAGCATTACCCCTATTATAGTCATCATTTTTTTATACACTCGCATTTCTTTTGCATATTTTGCAAGGTTTACAAGATTTTTATTGTCATCTGAAATATATGCATTAATTGCTTTATAAAATAGCTCACTATCTATCTTGTTTTGATATTTAAAGCAATCGCATATTGTTTTATCTCTGTCATAAATGTTTAGTTTTGTACCGTTGAAATCGGCTGTTGTTTTTCCAAGATTTAGTTTGTCGGGCGAAACATAAAAAATATTAAAGGGTATACCAATACTATGTATTTTTTTTACTGACATTGTGCGTGAAACGGTAATGCTCCATTTACGTGGTGTAAAATCTGAGTAGCCGTAGTAAAAGAGGGCAGATTCCAAACAAACCACTACATCATTTAGTATAGTTTGTATGAGCACTTCTTCTGAAACACCACTCATATTGGCAAGAGCATACACACCGTGTCGAACCTTTTCTATATATCCTTTTTCATGGAGATTTTTAATGTCATAGTTTGTTAGCCCACGCTCAATAAATTGAGAGCTTTTTGCGATGCCATTTGAACTAATAATTATATCTTTTACAATTTCACTTTTTTCCATTACCACACCAACTTTTCACATACAAATAAAATATTTGTATGTGAAAAATAGTATAGCATAGTGTAT
>CAYJPS010000289.1:0-1834 GCA_964372135.1 uncultured Treponemataceae bacterium
TAAAAAATGGATTGCAGTTTTCGGCGAAGCTGAGGCTTTTAAACCCGATATGGTTCGCGTAAGCAATATTAAAAGAGGCTTTGGAAATATTGCAGGTGTTGTAATACCTGTATATGAAGGTGCAGACTTTTCACGTGGCGATTATGATTTATATGAAACACCATTGTGGATTGACCTTGCAGCCAATAAAATGGAAGATGCCCTTTCTCTTGATCTTGAAGCAGATGTTCTAGAAGAACAAGTTCGCCTATTGATGCAAGAATTACGCGTAACTACTCAACGGGTAAATCTTTTTGAAAAGGTTAAAATACCTGAGACAAAGTCAAATATCAAAAAAATCACTGTATACTTAGGCGATCAACAAGTTGCAGCCGTAGTACGTGGTAAAATATCTAAGAAAAATCTTGAAGCAGCGAGTGAAAAAGAAAAGCAAGCAGCTCTTGAATCAGAGGGGGTAGCATAATATGATTGTACCAATGAAAAAAGTATCCCTTGTTCTCTTAGAATCAGAAAGAAAAGAAGCTCTAAAAAAATTAAGAAAACTTGGTCTAGTCCACATAAATAAAGTGGAAGGACAAAGTGAAAAACTTTCTGAAGTGAAAGCTGAACTAGATTCAATTGACTTTGCTATTTCTCTTTTGAGTGAATATAAGGTTCCAAAAAAGATGAAATTTGCTGAACTTTCAACAGAAGATGCGGTTAAAAAAGCCGATGAAATTGTTTCACTCTACGAAAAGAGAAAGGTTCTTGAAGATAAAATAGCAGCAGGTCGTGTTGAAATAGAACGATTAGCTCTTTGGGGCGAAGTTAATATTGAAGACTTAACATATTTAGCTTCAAAAGACATTAAATTTTATCTTTATGAAATTGAAAATGCTAAATATTTAACGCTTCCTGACACAATTCAAACAATGTTTGTTAACCGTGATAAAAATACAACAAGGTTTTTGCTTTTAACAGAAGGCAATGAGGCATCTTCTAGACCAGAAGGAATGCCACCCGAAGCCTACTCTGTAACGCTTCCACCTTCATCTACGGTTCAAATTAAAAAGGATATTGTTGACTACAAGGCCGAAATACAAACCATTTCGAAAAGTATCGATGATTCTTTACAATACAAACATGCAATTCTTTTAGCTCAAAAGGCAAAAGGAAAATCATTTGAGTTTGAAAATCTCTTTTCTGGTATGGACAGAGATGAAGAGGGTGACTTTGCTTTAGCGTGGCTTACAGGATATATTCCTAAGGCCGATGTTATACCTTTACAAGAATTATCAGTAAGTGAAAAATGGGCTGTATCTATTTCTGAACCTGAAGAAGAAGATGAAGTTCCTACAAAACTAAAAAATAATGCTTTGGTAAGGATTATTTACCCAGTTTCTGACTTTTTGGGAACTGTTCCTGGATATCGCGAGTACGATATTTCAGCATGGGTACTCTTGTTCTTTACTATTTTCGTTGGCATGATATTTGGAGATGCAGGTTATGGTGGAGTAATGCTTTTAATGGCTATCTTTGCTATGATTGGAAGTGCGGCTAAAGGAAAAAAAGTTTCAGCTGGTATTTCGCTTCTCTTTGTATTAGGTCTTGCAACTATGGTATGGGGCGCAGTTACCTGTAACTGGTTCGGAATTAAGCCAGAGCTACTTCCAGATGTATTACGAAATCTAGCATGGCAACCACTATCAAACGATTTTGCTGCTATGTCTGAAGCTAATGAACTATGGGTAAAGCAAAATGTACAAATATTCTGTTTTACACTTGCACTCATTCAGTTATCAGTAGCTCACCTTAAAGGTATGATACGCTACATAAAGTCACCAAAAATGTTAGG
>CAYJPS010000290.1:0-1816 GCA_964372135.1 uncultured Treponemataceae bacterium
ATAATAGCAAAAAGGATACAAAATGTTTGAAGATTTACTGAATGCATTTCAAAATTATAGACTCAATAAAACACGTACTATTTTATCGCTATTGGGTGTAATTATAGGTGTTGCCGCAGTTATTGTTATTACAACTTTGGGGCAAAGTGCAACGGCAAATATGGCCGCTACCTTTGGTGATGAAGGCCTCGATATTTTAGAAATTAGACGGGGTATGGCTGTTCGAGCCTCACGCGGCGCAATAGTATTAAACTTTGATGAAGCTTTTAGAGAGGACATTTGGAATAATACCGAAAACCTTGATGCAATCTATTTTGAAAATAATTTGAGCTCAACATTACGCTATGGACTCACTGAATATTCTGGGACTGCTAAAGCTATTGAAGAAGGCTATTTACAAAGCGTTGGAGCAGAACTTGCAGATGGCGAGTGGTTTAGTATTACCGATGATGAACTAGGGATGCAAAAAATTATTCTAGGGCACGATGTAGCTGAGACTTTTTTTCCTGATGAAAGTGCAGTTGGAAAAACACTTATGCTCGATGTTTCAAGTGGAAGTGCTCGAAATAAGTTTTTCGGATTTGAAATAATTGGGGTTCTTACCGACAAAGAAGGAAGCGGCTGGGAAGATTTTAATTCGTCATATTATATTACTCAAGGATTTTACGATAAAAAAATTCAACCTAATGCAAATGCAGCAGGGGTAAAAATAAAGGTAACAAGTCAAGACTATACAACTGAAGTATCTGAACAAATTGAAGCCTATGTTGAAAGCTTATATAATTCAGAAGATGTTCTTTATGTGTGGTCTATGGCAAGTATGCTCGAAAATTACAACGAACTTATGACTACCATGAGCCTTTTACTTTCGAGTGTTGCAGCTATTTCCCTTTTAGTTGGAGGGATAGGCATTATGAACATTATGATTGTTACCGTAACCGAGCGCAAAAAAGAAATAGGTATTAGAAAAGCATTGGGCGCAACCCCCTTCGCTATTCGAAGTCAGTTTTTGGTAGAATCCGCTGCAATTACTCTTATTGGAGGATCTCTTGGAATAATACTTGGGCTTATCTTAAGTTTTATTGCAACGAGAGTACTCGGTTGGGTATTTGGCATACAGTGGATTGCTGTTTTACTTGCCTTTTTATTCAGTGTTTTTGTTGGTATATTCTTTGGGTATCACCCAGCATCGAAAGCATCAAAGTTGGATCCAGTGGAGGCCTTGGCGAGCGAGTAGGGAAAGTTTACAAAAAAAGAGGAATATATTTTCTCAAAAGCTTGTTCCTCTACACGCCAAGTTAGGTATTCGTAATTCATTCCTAGGAATTATCCAATAGCCACTCTAAAGCATATATTTGCATAATTCCGTTATGATTTGTATGTGGTACATTATCCATAGTTAATAAAAACTTGGGGTTATGATTATTTACTTTTTCTAACGATAAAAGTTCTCTCTCCAAGGTTTTTTCATCCATTACACTTAAGGCCACTTGGTAGTATTCAACTGTAGCTCCCTTTATTGCAACAAAGTCAATTTTTAAATTATCAACTTTTCCAATATATACTTGATAACCTCTTCTCAATAACTCCAAATAAACAATATTTTCTAATATATACCCATAGTCTTGTTTTTTATCAGCTAATAAAAAATAACGAAGGCCAACATCTGCAATATAATATTTTGCACCTGTTTTTAAATACTCTTTACCTTTTACATCATATCGAGTAGCAGGATAAAATACATAACTTTCTATAAGAGATTGTATATAATCATCAACGGTGTGGGTTGAAATTTTTTGACCGTCGGTTGTCATGG
>CAYJPS010000291.1:0-1815 GCA_964372135.1 uncultured Treponemataceae bacterium
TGCTAGATGAAAATATTACTTATTATGAATTGTATGATATGCTTTCAGATAAAGAGGAAGTTTGCAATTTATGGCCTGAAATGCAAAGTGATAAAAAGGTTATACAATTAAAAGAAACTCTTGATAGTTGGTATGAAAAGCAAAATAAAGATATGATAGAATCTTAATATATCTATTGTTAACAAAGTTCTGTTAGGAATTGTAGGGGCGCCGTAGGCGTTCCGAGAGCGTCATCGCTCGAAGGAATGAAGCGACAGCGGAACCCCGAAAAGTCCGACCTCAATCTGCAGTGGCTTGCTCGCGGCAAGTCCACGAGGATTGGGGTAACAGCCATCCACCCTCCTAAAAAAAATTCCTCACACCTCTTTTCATAACTCTTGATTTTTGGTATTATCCTATATCCTTATTTTTTTTTTGCACTGGGTAACCTTTTGAGGCCAGCATAAAAAAATAAGGTTTTTTATTTTTTGACCATATCTTCATTATATAAGCTTTTAATTTTGGAGTAAGCACTCATGAAGCGGCTTTACGTTGAAAAACGACCTGGATTTGATGTTCAGGCAACAAACCTTTTGGCAGATATTAAGAAAAATCTTAATGTCTCTTCGCTGTCTTCTGTGCGCATAATTAATCGCTACGACATAGAAAAATTAAACGATTCCTTTTACAATCAAGCAAAAAATACCATTTTTTCTGAGCCAAATGTAGACATATGCTATGATGAAACGCTCGCCTTTGACACAAAATGGGTATTGGCCGTTGAGTTTGTGCCTGGGCAATACGATGCTAGAGCTGCCTTTGCTTCTGAGTGTGTTTCGATTATTGCTTCTGGCGAAAAACCAATTGTAAAAACTGCAACCCTTTACATGTTTTATGGCGATCTTTCTCAAGAACAATTTGAAAAAATAGAAACATATTTAATAAATCCCGTTGAATCACACCGAGCACACTTAGATAAGCCACATTCTTTAGAACTTGCCTTAGAGGCAGTGAGTGATGTAGAAATCTTACATGGTTTTTGTCACATGGATGAAAGTGGATTGGAAACTTTTAGGCAGAACCGTGGTTTATCCATGACCTTGCAAGACCTTTTACTTATTCAAGGTTATTTTAATGAAAGTGAAAAAAGAGATCCAACAATTACCGAGATTAAAGTTATAGACACCTATTGGTCTGACCATTGCAGGCATACAACTTTTATGACAGAGCTTGAAAGCGTGCACTTTGATGACGATTTTATTCAAAAAGCCTATGATGAATATGTTGCAATGAGACAAGGCCTTGGGGTAACAAAACCAATGTGTTTAATGGATATTGCAACAATTGGGACAAAATATTTAAAGGCTCATGGTAAATTGCAAGATTTAGACGAGTCTGATGAAATTAATGCTTGTAGTATAAAAATAAAGGTAGATGTTAACGGAAAAGATGAAGACTATCTTTTAATGTATAAAAATGAAACACACAATCACCCAACAGAAATTGAACCTTTTGGTGGAGCTGCAACATGTTTAGGCGGTGCTATTCGTGACCCTCTTTCTGGAAGAAGTTACGTGTATCAAGCAATGCGTGTTACAGGAAGTGCCGACCCAAGAGAAAGCTTGGAAAACACAATGGAAGGAAAACTACCACAGCGCATAATCACCACAAAAGCGGCTAGTGGTTACAGCTCATATGGAAATCAAATTGGGCTTGCAACAGGTGGGGTATACGAAATATACCACGATGGTTACAAAGCAAAGCGAATGGAAGTAGGCGCAGTTATTGGAGCCGCCCCAATTGAAAACGTTGTTCGCTCAAAACCATTGGCAGGCG
>CAYJPS010000292.1:0-1815 GCA_964372135.1 uncultured Treponemataceae bacterium
CCCCTTTTGTGTACAAAAGGGAGTTTTCCCCCTCCCCAACCCTCCCCCTTTGCGCAAAAAACGTTAATAATGGAACGGTAAATCTTTAAAACGTATGTTTTGTATTATGTCATATTTTTGGGTTTAAAGAGAGTTGGAATGACGTGGTAATACTAACACGTTATTCCAATTTGATGTTTTTTGGGAAGGGGAGAACTTTTTTTAAAGTTGCCTCTCTTGAAAAAAAAATTAGAAAACAAACCCTAATTAGAATATTAATTTGGATAAACTAGAAAAAGGCTTTGCGTATAGAGCTGTTATCCGTTATACTTTCTCCTATCCAAAGTTTGTGAGGTACATTATGCTTGAGAGACTTTTTCATTTAAATGAACACAATACTGATGTCAGAACAGAAATTTTTGCCGGTATCACTACCTTTATGACCATGTCATATATTCTTGTTGCCAATCCTCAAATACTTTCACAAACAGGGATGGATATATTTTCTGTGTTTACCGCTACGGCACTAGGTGCCTGTATTGCAACACTGCTTATGGCTTTTGTTGCAAATTTACCGGTTGCCTTAGCTCCGGGGATGGATTTGAATGTACTTTTTGCCTTTATTGTTGTTAGGCAGATGGGATATTCTTGGCAGTTTGCCCTAACGGCAGTTTTTATTACAGGAATATTGTTTTTTCTTCTCTCATTCACAAAATTTAGAGACTCGGTGGTCAAATGTTTTCCGCAACCTTTAAAGTATGCAATCAGTGCCGGCATTGGTCTTTTTATTACCTTTATCGGGGTTCAGTCTTCGGGGCTTGTAGTTGATGGTTCCAATGTTCTTGTAAAGCTTGGCGATATCAATTCTGCCTCTTCTTTATTGACCATAAGTGGTGTATTTATCATAGGAACTATGCTTATTTACAAGATAAAAGGCGCATTGCTTATAGGTGTTTTAGCGGTGACTATGCTTGGTATACCGTTTGGTGTTACACATTTTAGCAGTTTTAGTACACCGGAACTTTTTTCGGCGCCCTCCCTTGCTCCTACCTTTATGCAGTTTGAATGGCAACATGTTTTGACGTATGATATGTTTATCGTGGTGGTTCTGTTTTTATTTGCAGATGTGCTTGGAACAGCGGGTACTCTTATCGGTCTTGGTGTAAGAGGTGAGTGGATTAATAATGAGGAAACCCTCCCCAAAAGTAATAAGGCTCTGATGGTGGATGCTTTTTCCACAAGTTTTGGGGCTGTGCTCGGTACGTCTTCCATTACTTCCTATGTGGAAAGTGCAAGCGGAATTGTGCAAGGTGGAAGAACAGGTTTAACAAGTTTAACTGTAGCGGTATTATTTTTCTTATCTTTGTTTTTTGCTCCTATCTTTTTACTTGTGCCTCCGCAGGCAACAGCCGCTGCACTCATTATGGTTGGGGTATTTATGATTGCTCCCATAACCCGTATTGACTTTAATGACTACCTTTATGCTATTCCGGCCTTCACCGTCGTTGTCACAATGCCACTCACCTATAATATTGCCGATGGGATTGTGTTTGGTTTGGTAAGCTTTGTTATTTTAGCCTTTATTTCCGGACGCAGAGAAGAGGTGACTCCTTTGGCAATCGGTATTACACTTGTTTCTTTGCTAAAGTATTGTTTCATAGATTAAGCAATACTCTCCCTTCTTATATTTTTACTCAAAAAGCGTGGTTTTTGTTTTGTTCGCACTGCGTGGCTCTGCATTGACTTCTATATGACGCTCGGGGCTACGTCCTTGTAGTCCGCTCGCTCGAACTCACAAAAAACGTGGTTTTTGTTTCGTTCGCACTGCGTGGCTCT
>CAYJPS010000293.1:0-1814 GCA_964372135.1 uncultured Treponemataceae bacterium
GTAAAATAAATTATCTGAAACGGCAGCGCAATTTGTTCGGCAGTGGTAAAAACAAGAATGCTTATGAGAATCCACATAAGTTTTTTGTCCTTTTTTAAAGGTTCAAAAGAAAAAACGTCTTTAAGTTGTTTTGAAAAGCTAATACTTGAGTTTTCTACCTTTTTAATAATTCCTTCTTTTAGGCTTATTCCTCCGATAATTCCGCATAAAATTACAATTGCGCCAAGAATAACAAAAAAAGTAGTATAACCAAAATTCTCTATTAAAAACCCTGATGCAACCGTAGTAACAACAAGTGCTAGTAAAGGAAAAATTTCTAAAAATCCACTTACGGTTCCGCGGTTTGTTTCGTCGGTAATGTCTGTAACCCAAGCGTTAAAGGCTGCGTCGTTTGCAGTCGATCCAAAAAAGGTCATAATACAATCAAGTAATACTATGGCGAAAATTGAAAGCCAAATGGTTTTTATAAATGCTGCAAGAGGAAAGAGGGCAGTTGAAATACCCCATAAAATATATCCTGCAAGTATAAGGGTTTTTCTTTTTCCCATCCTGTCGCTTAAAGTTCCCATGAAAAAGGTCGTGAGAGTTGCAGTTATAGCACTTGCTGCAACAATGAGCGAAATAATTTTTGGGTCAGGCGAAATAGCATCATTCACAAAAGAATTAAACCAAGTGTTTTCAATTGCCCAGGCAATTTGCCCTGAAAAAGCTAAAAATAATATTGCTATCCAATTGCCTGTACCGAGCTGTGTTTTTTTTATGCTGTTTTTCATTTTAGTCTCTCCAAAGGGATATACTAATAGTATACCATACTTTTGCAACAGGAGTTAAAATTTTTAGAAACAATATTTCAATTTTTCAGTTCTTTTGTCTAAAAACAAACAAATTTTTAAAAATGCTTGATTCCAACCTTTACAAATAAAGCTTTATGCTTTAAAATAGTAGTACGAGGGTAGACACGAATGACATTTCAAGTTTTAACGGTTTTTTATTTTGTTTTCTTTTTTGCAGGTACAAAGCTGTATTTTGATATTTGCTATTCGGTGATGGATAAGCCACGTTTTTCAAAAAAAGCGTTAATAATCACAGCTTTTATAAATACAATTATTTTTACCCTCGTTACAATCAGTCCAAATACAAACCCCTCTATTACCTATCTTTTACTACTAGCTTGTTCTATTATAGAGCTATCTATCTTGTTTAAGAATAATATTTTTGGCATCCTAATGTATTCTTTTTTGATGCTCATAGTTATTGTTTGTGTGCAATCAATAACTATTGCAACAGGGTTTCTTATTATTGATGCAAACCTTGCTGAGGTTTTTTCGAACCACTTATTTTTATTTTTACTTATTGATATATCCTGGCTTGTAGTACTGGTATTAACCTTTTGTGTGTATAAATTTGTTCCAGGAAAATATTTAAAAATCATACATCAAAACAAAGAACAGGTGCTATTTATTCTTGGTTTTTTGATGCTAGCAATAGTGTACTTAACTCTAAATTCTTTTATATATGCAAATGCATCAAGCTACGATTCTGGGTACATATTTATTCATCAAATTATAACCCCTTTAACATGGCTAGGAGTAGTTTTTTTGGCAATTGGACTTTTGATTCGCTTTGACTATCTTCATGGTTATAAGGTGAAGTCTGAGGTATTACAAAAAACGCTCGATGAGCAAAACTTTGAGCTTATCGAAACTAAATACAAGGCAGAAAAGGACTCTTTGGTCGAGGCTTATAACAGAATTACTGCCGAGTCAAAAATTGAAAAAGCAATTCAGGAATCAGAGAATGGCGTTCTTTTTATA
>CAYJPS010000294.1:0-1810 GCA_964372135.1 uncultured Treponemataceae bacterium
CAGCCACAAGCTGCCAACATTCGCTTAACTTGATGATAATTTCCCTCTGTTACTGTCACACGGCAGCTACATTCGCCCAGCACTTCAAGCTTCGCCGCTAAGCATTTAGTTCCGTCCCGAAGCTCTACCCCTTCTGCAAATCGGCGCACCGCAACCTCAGTCGGCGTCTTATCAGTCTGCACCTCATACACCTTCTCTACCTCAGAGCGAGGGCTTATCACCCTATGCGCATAGTCGCCATCGTTCGTCAGTATTAACAGCCCTGTCGTGTCTTTATCCAAGCGTCAAACGGGCGCAATGTTCCGTATATCCACGCCCTCGGGCAAAAGCTCCATGACCGTACGCTCAAACCTGTCCTCCGTCGCACTCACATAGTCCTCCGGCTTATCTAACATGAAGTATCTAAACTCTCTTAGGCGTATCTTTAACCCGTCCAGACTAAGGTCTGCACAGGTATCGTCAATTTTTGCATCATCAGCCTTCTGAACTAGGCCGTCAACCTTAACCCTGCCGGCTGCTATTGCCTTGCGTGCCTCGCTCCGACTCATTGTCGTATTATCGCTTATAAGCTTATCCAATCTTTTTATCATAGTGCCAACTATTATAGCATATAGTTTCCCATGAGATAAGAACATTCTATTAATATCCTGATTTTATTTGGTTGATGGGAGGACTTAAAATGCTAACAAAGCTACAACTTACAAAAAAGCGTGCAATAATCATAGTGGTCATCACTGCCTGTGTGATTGCGGCACTGATACTATTTCTATCTGCTCCGGAACGTGGCCCGGGTGACAGTCTCGAGGGCAGAGTCGAGTTTCTCTCCGACTTAGGTTGGGAGGTTGATCCCGACACAGAGATTTCCGAGCTCATCGTATTCCCTGAGGACTTCAGCGAGATACTTAATGAGTACAACAAGCTCCAGCTCGCCCAAGGCTATGATCTAAGGGATTACGCCGGCATGGAATGTACTCGTTACAGTTATTCTGTACTAAACTATCCGAATGGTGACACTAATGTGCTTGCCCAAATTTTCGTATATGAGAACACTATTATAGGCGGCGATATCCATTCAACGGCGCTCGACGGCTTCATGCACGGCTTGAAGTAATCTTCGCCGTCCGCAGACGGCAAATATAAAAGTTTTACTCGATTTTTTTCAAAAAATCGTGGGGTCTCGGGGCAAAGCCCCGAGTCGCCGTCCGCAGACGGCGAAATCCTTTGCCTTAAAAGCGTATTTTTGAAAGTGAATTTTCGCAGGTAGTGCGAAAAGAGAAAACTTTTTACAAGAAAAAAAGTTTTCTAAAACCCTCGCAAGGGGTTTGGGGCAAAGCCCCAACAAAAACAAAACAAAAAATAAAAAACCCTTTTCCACAGAAAAAGGGTTCGGACGAACACACAGGTTCGCCCCTACAAATGTAGAAAATGGGTTCGGAACGGTCAAGACCGTTCCCTACAAGACAAAAAAAGCACCGCCGAAGCGGTGCTTTTAATTATGCATTTATCAAGTAATTAAAATTACTCAGCGATCTCGATAACAACGCCCGAACCAACAGTACGGCCGCCCTCACGGATAGCGAAACGCAGACCGTGCTCGATAGCTATCGGAGTGATCAGCTCAACGCCCATGTCAACGTTGTCGCCGGGCATGCACATCTCAACGCCATCAGGCAGAGAGATAACACCGGTAACGTCAGTTGTACGGAAGTAGAACTGGGGACGGTAGTTGTTGAAGAAAGGTGTGTGACGACCACCCTCGTCCTTAGAAAGAACGTAAACCTGACCCTTAAACTTTGTTAGGGGCTTTATG
>CAYJPS010000295.1:0-1809 GCA_964372135.1 uncultured Treponemataceae bacterium
TTCGTTCATCCGTTTCAAATGACATTAGAACTTCCCCACTGAGCACCCTTACAAATCAACCCATTCCCCATAAAGCGCTAACGCGTTTAAAAGTCAAAAACTCGCGCCCCCCTAGGGCAAAGCCTAATTTTTTATCTGCCAACTTTTCCTCTTTATGCCTCGATCAAAGCCTTAATCATGGATATAAACACGCTAGCCGAAACTTTTCCTCTTCTACAAACCCATTTACCATGCAGGCCGAAAATATGACACAACACAAGACTTTTATGGATCACACATCGAGCACATACTATAATGACAACGATGATATGTATTATAATGATCAGCATTCTTGCTTACAAAATGAAATTTCTAGCTCACATCTACAAAAGCACAAAAATGTTTGGTGCGTTGCTTTGGCGCCTGTGCATTTAAATGGTTTAGATTCCATTGCCAAAACCTTTGGTAAAAGTCGACAAACCATAAAAAAATGGTGTAAACAAGGGGCACCCATTGCTTTCGATGGCTTTAGTTATTGTTCAGAATATATGACTTTATTTATTTGGTTTCTCAATAATAACCCGTCTTTTTTTGAAGAATAGAGCCTAATGCCATTAAATAAAAAATCTCACTCTCGTCAATAGAGAGTGAGATTATAAAAAATACTTTTTTTTGAATATTATAACATTTCAGCTTTCAAAATAACAACTTGTTCAACAGGAACATCTTGATGGAATCCACTAAAACCGGTTTCTACTTTGCCAATCGCGTCTACAACATCAAAACCTTTGATAACTTCACCAAACACCGCATAGCCCCATCCATTGGCATTCGGAGCTGTGTAGTTTAGAAAGGGATTGTTTTTTGTATTGATGAAAAATTGTGAGGAAGCAGAGTGAGGTTCGCCTGTGCGTGCCATTGCAATGGTATATTTATTATTTTTAAGCCCGTTATCGGCTTCATTTTTAATAGTTTTACGCACTTGCTTTTGGTTCATGGAGGTATCAAAACCACCACCTTGAATCATAAAGTCCTTGATAACACGATGAAAAATAAGACCGTCAAAAAAACCAGATTTTACATATTCTTCAAAGTTTTTTGAAGTAATTGGGGCCTTTTCAGGATTAAGTTCAATTATAATCTCGCCCATAGAAGTAGTTAGTTTAACCATTGGCTTTGCGTCGGCCGCATGGGCTTGGCTACATGTTAAAGCAATAACAAAACTAAGACATAAAGATATTAAAAAACGCATTTGAAATCTCCTTATTTTATGTTGAGAGCTTTTATACCTTGTTTATTTACGGTTGGCAATATTTAAATACTTCAGTTATCAAACAAAAAAATCTCACTCTCGTCAATAGAGAGTGAGATTCTAAAAATCTGTTATTTTTAGAAATTATACAATTTCTGCTTTCAAAATAACAACTTGCTCTACGGGAACATCTTGATGGAATCCGCTGAAACCGGTCTCAACTTTACCGATAGCGTCTACAACATCAAAACCTTCAACAACTTTACCAAATACAGCATATCCCCAACCATTCAAAGTAGGAGCTGTGTAGTTCAAGAAGCCGTTATCTTTGGTATTGATAAAAAACTGAGAAGAAGCAGAATGAGGATCTTGAGTACGTGCCATAGCAATGGTGTATTTATCATTGGTAAGGCCATTGTCAGCTTCGTTAGTGATAGGAGCACGACCTTCTTTTTGATTCATATCAGCGTCAAATCCGCCGCCTTGAATCATGAAGTTATCGATAACGCGGTGAAAAATAAGACCGTCAAAAAAGCCGGCTTTCACATATTCTTCAAAGTTAACAGAAGTGATAGGCG
>CAYJPS010000296.1:0-1809 GCA_964372135.1 uncultured Treponemataceae bacterium
GTGATAGACGCTGCAGCCAAACCATACTTTGCTTGCAGTTCGATATCAAATCCATTTGAAAAGGCGTAGGCTATGCCTGCAAAAAAGGAGTCGCCTGCACCTGATGTATTTAGAATATTTGCAGGATAACAAGGTAGTTGTTTTTGAAATTGTTTATTTGCAGCATACACTCCATCGCTTCCCAGTGTTATAAATACTTGTTTTAAGCCAAGTGAGATTAATTTTTCCGCAGCTTGTTGCAGAGTCTTTTCATCAACAATTTTTATGCCACTTAAAAGTTCTGCTTCAATTTTGTTAGGTTTTAATGTATGTACCTTATCTAATAAACCTATCAATTTCTTTGCCTTTGTAGTAGAAACACAATCTACAAAAACAGGGCATACTGCATTATTGAGAAGATATTCAATACTTTCAGTTGGCAAATTGGTATCGCATACACATAAGTGTTGTAAATTTATTCCTGCCATTCGCGGTTCTAAAAAATCAGGTGTAAGCTTTGTATAAATTTCCATGTCAGAGACGGCATATAACATATCACCTTTTTCATCTGTAACGAATAAATATGTAGAAGTTGTTTCTCCAGATAATAATACACTTTCACTTATATCAATATTATTTTCATTACAACTATCAACAATTCTTTTGCTAAATACATCATCACCAAGTAAGGTAATAAATTTTATATTACTAGTTAACAAACTTAAATTATGTGCAATATTGCGCCCTACCCCACCTAATGAATAATGCACTGCACCGGGTGTCGAGTCTCTGATAACGGGAGTATTAAAAGGCTCTCCATAAATATCAATATTGGCAGCTCCTACAACAACAATCCCGTCAGTAGATTGTACTATATAGCTTCTGCCAATTATAAACCCTTTTTTTGTTAAATTGGAAATATGCACCGCAACAGAACTTCTTGTTATTCCCATTTTTTGCGCAAGTTCATTTTGTGATATTAGAGGATTATTTTTTATTAACTGTAATATTTCTTCTTCTCTTTCCGTCATAATCTTTTCTTTATGTTTGCTTAGTATAATAAACTTATGCTTATAATAACATAGATTTATTTTTTTGTCAAGTAATTATTTTCTAATTTTGTGCAAAGCACTATATTATATTACGATTTTTTGATATAGTAGATTTATAAGGATATTTAATGGCAGAAAACAGAGCGTACACAATGAAGTTTAATGAAACATACCCTTTATATGTAAATAAGGCAGAAAGAAAAGGCAGAACAAAAGAAGAAGTAAACGAAATACTTTGTTGGCTCACAGGCTATACACAAGAAGCACTGCAAGAAAAAATACAGGAACCAATTACCATGGAAGCTTTTTTTACAGAAGCTCCCGCACCTAATCCAAAGAGAAACCTCATTACTGGTTCTATATGTGGTGTAAAAATTGCTGAAATTGAAAAGCCCATTATGAAAGAAATTCGTTACCTTGATAAACTTGTTGATGAACTTGCAAAGGGCAAAGCAATGGACAAAATATTACGCACATAATATAAGGAAAAAATGAGCAAAGTTGAAACCTATGATACAGAATTTTTAAACGAAAATATGATGGGGCCTAACAGTATTCGTGTGTTGGAAGAAATGTTAGAAACGGTTGAGCTAAAAAAAGGCATGCGTGTCTTAGATCTTGCATGTGGGCGCGGCTTAACATCAATTTTTTTAGCAAAAGAATATGACGTTGAAGTATATGCTACAGACCTGTGGACTTCTGCAACAGAAAACTATGAGCGGTTTAAAAAAATGGGCGTTGAAAACAATATTATTCCGCTGCAATTTGATGCATCCAC
>CAYJPS010000297.1:0-1803 GCA_964372135.1 uncultured Treponemataceae bacterium
TAGCTAAATCCTACTTCATATCACATTCTCTAAGATATTGCAAGAAATGGCTAAAGCTTTCTGAATCATATAAATTTCCATCTATAGCTATGACTTTGTCTGCAATTTTTCCTTGCAACATACTCGCCATCCAATCAGAAAAACATTGAGCAAATACTTCATAGTTTACGCAAGCAAGCATGCTATAAAAATGACTTCTACATGGAATCTCAGTGATTCCAAACTCTTTTTTTAGAAAGTCCCGAGCAAGTTTTGACTCACTCCAAAAATGTATCCTGTCAATTTCACGTAAATTAGCCAATAAACCACAAATCATAATGATAAGAATATCACTCAATCTGTAAATATACCCATTATGTGAAGATTTCACTTCAACTTCTTCCATGTATCTTTCTAATTCGTTTAACATGTGTACCTCACAAGTATAAGTTGTGCGATTACAACATATTATTAGAAAAATTAAAAGAATTTTTATTGTGTAATGATTTAAATGGCTTGAAGTCTAATGAGAATTATTCTCGGAGCTGGATTGACGTGATATTAGTATAAATGCTCAGTTGACAGAACATGGAGATATGGTTTTACCCCCCTATATGGGACAAGAAAGTAAAGAAATTGAAAAGGTTTTGGGGAGCTTTTCTCGAGATACATCAACACTAAGGGTCAATCACGAAATCATTCTATTTAATGAAGAGAAATTACAAGCTGTAAAAGAAATCCTGAATAATCGCCATATACCCAAAAGCAATGTAAAAGCTTTTCTGGAGAGCCCCTCGGCATTTTTAGATGCTTCACTGGTGAAATTTGGACATTGGTTTTTCAATGCGTGTGTTGGGTGCAACGGCTTTTAGACATGCATATTTCGGAGAAAAAGATAACTCGGCAATTGATTGGTTTAACCAAGCCTATTCTGAAAAAAATCTTTATCCTTTGACAAAAATTCAAGAGACTATACAAAGCGCAGAAGATTTTGAATTTGTCAAAGATTTGTGTCAAAATGCATTGTCTACCGGTTCGCAAATTATACACTTTGGAGAAAAAGAGTATCATATCTCTGATAAAGAAACGGTTGATACTGTTCTTAACTCTATAAAAAAGAGCCTTGAAGTTACAAAAAATATGTTAGATGAAGATATTGATATTATTGATAACGAACAAAATATTGTAGAAATACAAAGCGAAAGTTCAGAAACAATAGTTGTAGATATTCATTTAAACGACGAAGAACTCTTTGAGCCATCTCAAGAGCTTGCAGAAAAAATTTCAATGTCGTTATGGTCAGAGAAGCTTGACTGGGAAAATTATAAACCTCATCCTTTTGAGCATCAAGAAGAAGGTGTACGTTGGATTCTGGGTATAGAAAACTATAGCAAAAAACAAAATGAAATAAGTGGTGCTTTATTAGCCGATGATATGGGACTTGGAAAAACCTTTATGGCTTTATCTTCAATAGAACACATGTATCGGCAACAACGCAAAGAAAGCCTCACATGTAAGCCGGTTTTAGTGGTAGCCCCATTGAGCCTTTTAGAAAACTGGAAGGACGAAGTAGAAAAAACCTTTCACAACTCTCCCTTTATAGATATTATTTTATTACAAGCTGATGCAGATCTCAAAAAATATAGCACCGGCGGTGTTGAAACTCGAGCTAAAAATTCAGAAAATGAAGGTTTTCAGCCTCGCTTTTCTCTAAAAATCGGTGATACTTGGGGTATGGCTCGCCTAGATATGCCTCAGCGACTTGTCATTACAACATATCAAACCTTGCGAGACTATCAATTTTCTTTATGTTTGGTTGATTGG
>CAYJPS010000298.1:0-1798 GCA_964372135.1 uncultured Treponemataceae bacterium
CCGTTGGCTCATCAGCAAGGAGCAGTTTAGGTTTTTTTACTAACGCACGTGCTATAGAAACACGTTGCTGCTGTCCACCGCTCAATTGATTGGGATATGAGTTTTCTTTTCCTAATAGACCAACTCTTTCCAACAAAGACATAACAATATCTCGCTTCTCTTTTTCATTTTTATCAAAGAGGGCAACGGCAACATTTTCATACGCGGTAAGGACTGGAATAAGATTATAGCTTTGGAAAATAAAGCCAAGATTGTCGCGCCTAAAAACGGCTATTTCTTTATTTGTTTTTGAAGATAACGCTTCGCCATCAATTAATACCTCTCCGTTTGTGGCTCTATCTAATGCCCCAATAATGTTTAATAGTGTTGTCTTCCCAGATCCGGATGGACCGATGAGAGATGCAACAAGGCCCTTTTCGAGAGAAATGGATATATCGGTAAGAGCTTGAAATGCGACAGCTCCTTCTCCATAAATTTTTTTAATTCCTTTTGTTTCTATAAACATAGCGTTTCCTCATAAAAAATATTAGAATGATGCTTTTACTGTTATCATAATACTTGTATTTGGTATCCCCTTTTGTAATGGCGAAAACTCTGCATTTTCTTTTCCAAAATAAAAACCAGCGCTTACATCTAACAATAATCCATCTGTAAGACTGTAATTAAAACTGGGAATAAGTGCAGTACTTGTATCAACAAGGCTTACCAGTCCATCAAAGGAAAAACTCATAAACTCGTCAACAGATAAAACTAAAGAAGTGTATGAATACCACATAGCCTTAAAAAAATAATCACCATAATTTGTTTTTTGAACTTCTTCAAGACTTGCAGCACCAGCACTATTGTAATAAAAAGATTGATTTACTAATAATGACGAATAGACAACAGGAAAGCTATAATCAAAAGTAACATTTGCTTCATGGCTGGTAGAAAATTTTTCATCTTCAATAAGTACATTATTGGCATGAAAAGAATACGATCCTGTTATTGTTACAAAAGCATCGACCTTAAAAAAAGCTCCTATAACATTATTGTTACTTCCTTTATATTGATATGCGAGCCCACCTTCAAAACCACTTGCCCCAAACACAATTTCGCTTCCAGATAAAACCTCTTCCCATGAGTCGTTTCCCCCAACAAAAGATTGAAATTTTCCATATGAACCCATTGGAACTGTAAAGGATAATAGGTTTATTGCAGGCTTGGCTTGAGTTGGATCTAAAAGTGAAAAGTTTTTATGCCATTCTAATGTATTAAAAAGAGAAGGGCTCCCAAAACTAACATAATCTCTTCCCAGTGTAAAAGAAGTTGAACCAAAATTTGCTTTAATAAAAAGACGTGAAATATCAAAGTCTACTGTAGCATCTTTTTCTACTTGGCTATTATCAAGCCCATAATACGATATTAAGCGCAAATCAGAATACAATCGCCAAAAATCGTCATTCTTGTACTGAAATACTATTTTAAATAAAGATGCATTGTCAAAATTAAAATCTTCATTGCCAGCTATTACATAGGAGGTGTTTTCAAAGCTACCATTTAATCTCGTTTGAGCACTTAATCCAATGTGAAAGAGGGAAACAATAAAAAATACAACAAATTTACCTTTTTTCATTCACTAACCTTTAGCGCTCCAAATAGGCTCGAGTAAAAATATCACTATCAACTAAAACGTCTACCTCAATATCTGTGTAAAGTACAATTGTTTTAGAATTCTTTTTTCGTAAGTCTATTACTTCTAAAGTCATTGGCATAGAAAGACTTCCAACCTCCTCATAGTCCTTCATAATAAACTCTT
>CAYJPS010000299.1:0-1766 GCA_964372135.1 uncultured Treponemataceae bacterium
AAGGTAAAGATTTTCTACGCCACAAAGGAGATTCTTCACGGGAAAAGATGTGGGGTAAAAATCAGAATGACAGGCGAGGTTAATTACGAATTACGAATTGGGAATTACGAATTATTCAATTGCCTTTATTGCTTCTGCAGTAAGTCCTGTTAATTTTTCAATAGTTGCTATGTCTAGTCCTTCTTTCAAAGCGTTCTTTGCAACTTGTTCTACGCCTTCTTCTATGCCCTGTTTTATTCCTTGTTCTATGCCCTGTTCAAATTCTCGCTCTAGCATTATTCTTTGACCATATAAAAATACTTGTCGTTTTTCATACTCGCTTACAAAGTCGTCGTTTGACACAAAGTTGTCGTATTCGTCTACTGCTTTCTTAAATGTTTTATTTGTACTTGCTATCATATCTTTCTCCTGTTCAAACTTTTTTGAACCAAAATACTTTAGCCACATTTGTAGCTCTTTATCTTTTACACCTTCGATTCCCTTGGGTATCTCTAAAAAGTGTATTGCAATTCTTTGACTACTCTCATTTAATGTTTCACAACAATGAAACTTGTGTACCGTATGGGCAAGTTTTGTGTCCTTGACCATCTTAAAGCTTAAAAGGTTTATGCTAAGTATTTTATCACTTATCTTTTTAACCTGTTTGTTTTCGCTTTCTTCTTTTTCAAGTTCTTCTTCAATATTCTTTGCATTGCGCACAACATACTCAAGTACACGGTCAAAAAAGGTTTCATTCCCTTTTACTTGCACTTCGATGATTACTATTTCGCCCGAACTGGTTACTGCTTTAACATCAAGAATTGTTTCAGACTCTGTATAATGCTCTTTTAGGTTAAACGTGTTTTTTACGCTAACACTTGCAAACTCTTTTAGTTCTTTGTTGCGCATCACCGAGTTTATAAAACTTAAAAGCAAGTCCTCGTTTCCATCTTTGCTTAAAAGATACCGTGCAAAGTAATCATTCATTCGTGATATTTCTTTTGCTACCATAAGTATACCTCCATAATGGTATTTTTTCAATAGTGATTTTTTCATAATTCCAAAAATTTCTGCATTAATCAAATAGTCCATAAAGCTATTTAACACGTAATTCGAAATTGGGCATTAGAAGTAGGAATTATGTACATATATATTTTAGTAATAGTTTGAAAAAAAAATTGACTTTTTTTAGATTTTATTTAAAAAAGTGAAAATTAGAACAATCTACGACGGAGATTCTTCCTGTAGTCAAGCAGAAAGCAAAGTCAGAATGACGCTCTAATTTGTGAGGTGGGTGAAGATATGGGGAAGGGTATCCACAGATTAGTGGGGATTTCTATTGGAAGGAGCTGTGTAAATTTTAACAAAGCGTAACGACTGGTACATGCCAAAAATGTAAACATTTTTACGTTTAGGTTTTTGGTGGTATGTGTAAGGGTATTATAATACGCAATAGTTGTAATCTGTGCCATCTGTGTAATCTGTGGTTATATAATGACCAATCTTGGTGGTATACGTAAAAGTCAGAATGACAGGCTAGTGGCATACGCGAAGTATAAAAAAATCAAAAAAAGTTTCAAAATTTCTTAGAAAATTTTAGAAAAATTACTATAACTATAGTATAGGAATTTAATTTCTGCAACAAGCCCGCTCGAGTTTGAACAGGGTTATAGTTTTAGGAGGAAATTTATGAAAACTGAACTTGAAAAAAATGACAATGTTGACTATAATGATTGTAGTGCATTACGACTTACAAATGATTTCATTTTTAAGTATGTGTTTGGGCG
>CAYJPS010000300.1:0-1759 GCA_964372135.1 uncultured Treponemataceae bacterium
CCCTTTTGTACACAAAAGGGGTTTTCCCCCTCCCAAGAATAAGTAAATTGGAATAACGTGATAGCATATACGCTTTACAGCTTTTTAACTGCCTATAAAAATTAGAATTTTACATTCTTTGAACAAAAGTGATAACTTTTTTTGGGGAGCAAAAACTTGATAGACGTATATACTTCCCAATATTAAAGTTTTTTGAAGGGGGTTTGGGGGAAAATTCCCAGCCATGTTGAGTAAAACGAAACTGGCGTCAGTAATTAGACAAAAAATTTTCCCCCAAAAAAATGAAACTCTAAAATAAATAAGTCAGGAAAACGTGTTATGAAAATATCTATTATAACAGGCGGTGCACGTGGTTTAGGTTTGCATATGAGTCAAACATTTTTGGACAGTAATTATAAAGTAATCATTTTGGATTGTATCGATCCTATTGATTCAGGTGTTATATCCAATGAGCATTGTTTATTCATTAAAACTGATATTTCAAAACCTAGTGAAATTAACGACGCCTTTTTACAAATTAAAGAAAAGTTCGGTACAGCGCATATCCTTATAAATAATGCGGCAATAAGCGTATTTGAAAAGCATGTGTTGGATGTGACTCTTGAGGATTATAATAACGTGTTGGATGTAAATCTTCGAGGTGCATTTCTTTGTGCTCAAGCTTTTATCAAATTAAATCAAGGTGAAAATTTTGGGCGTATTGTTAATATCGCATCCACTCGATGGCATCAAAACGAAGCGAATTGGGAGCTTTATGGCATGAGTAAAGGGGGGATTGTTTCTCTTACCAATAGTCTTTGCGTTTCCCTGATTGGAACACCAATAACCGTAAACGCTATAAGCCCCGGTTATATTTGTACAGGAAACTGGAAAAGCCTCTCGGAAGACGAGCATGCTATCCACCCTTCTAATAGGGTAGGCGAGCCAAAGGATATTTCCCGAGCGTGCCTTTTCCTTGTCTGTGAAGAAAGCGACTTTATAAATGGGGCAAATCTCGTTATAGACGGTGGAATGACAAAAAAGATGATTTATTAATTTGTGAATAATGCCCCAGACAGCTTTTAAGGCTTTTCCTTTATCAAGAAAGAGCAAATTGGACTGCTGTGTTTAGGGCGTTGTCCTCTTAGAGAGCGTCGACGCAAGTTTAAACAATTGCCTTTAACCACAAAATAATATAAGCCAAAATAACACCATTATAAAAAACAGTTGATGTTTTTGCATATCGTGTTGCAATGCCTCGCCAGCGTTTTAGTTTGAGAAAAGCGTTTTCGACCAAGTGTCTTATTTTGTAAATATCTTTAACCATACGCACGTTGATGAGTCCTGTTTTTCTTTGGGGGAATAACTGGGTGCATATTGGTATTGAATGCATAATCGACAATTTCGTGTGTGTCATACCCCCAATCAGCAACAAGCATTTCAGCACTCAAGCCTCGTATTAAATCTATTGCAGATTTACAATCTGCGCTTGTACCTTTAGTAATAGCAACTCGGAGCGGTACACCATGCGCATCCACGGCCAAATGAATTTTGGTATTGAGCCCCTTTAGTTTTTTCCATATCTTGATTACCGCCAACAGCCCCTGTTGCATGCAAATGTACCTTGCAGTGTAAGGTGGACATATGAAATTTTTATAACATTAGCTTTATTTTGAATTTACAGTATTATCATATTTTTATTGACAATCTAATACGATATGATATCTTTTTAAGGTCACTATTTTTTTATTTTTATAGCATTGAATACATTTTAACTGTT
>CAYJPS010000301.1:0-1759 GCA_964372135.1 uncultured Treponemataceae bacterium
GCAAATTTAGGTGCTCCATCTGATATTTCCAATGAAGTAAAAAAAATTATTATGAGGCATTTTAATAATGCCTATTGGAACGTTGGAAAGCTAATTGTAGAAGAAGAAAATAGTGGGCATGATTGGTTTAAAAGTGAGGATGAACTTTATAAAAAAATCTTTAAGTCAACAACGAATAGCTATGCATTTTGCAAAATATTCAGTGTGGTTTTCATACTAAGGGCACTTGAAAAGATTACCCAAGATAAAAGCATAAATGCCTTTAGAAAAGAATACTCCGAGCGTGATTACACAGAAAAAGACTTTCGTGACATGAAAAAGTTTTACCTTGCATTTACTGATTATGACAGCATAGAATGCCAAGAACTTATACAAAATTGTATGTGGTCAGAAATCGTAAGAAAACTTGAACATAAGCAATAAGCGTAAATCTAGGGAACACCTCTAAAAGCTGCAGTTTTTAGAGGTGCCCTTTTTAAGATAAACATGAGGCAGTAGCTTACACTGATTGATAAAAAATCGTAAAGCCTATATACTGTCCACATTATTAATTGTTAATTTTTAATTATACATTATTTAGAGGGGGATTGTAATGGCTGATGATATGATTGATGAATTAGAAGACGACATTGAAGAATACGAAGAAGAAATCGTTGAAGAACCTGCACAAGAGGAAGATTCCGGTGCACAGGATTCAGAAAACGCAAAAAGTGGCTTCGTACATCTTCACGTTCACTCAGATTATTCTCTTTTAGACTCATCTTCTCGCCTAGACGATTTAATCGGCCGAGCAAAAGAACTCGGTTTTCAAGCCCTTGCCCTCACCGACCACGGTAACATGTTTGGCTCGCTTCGTTTTGAACAAAAATGCCATGCAGCAGGAATAAAGCCCTTAGTTGGGTGTGAGTTTTATGTTGCAGGTGGCGCCAGAGATGAAAGAACGGGAACAGAACAAGGTAACAAATACTATCACTTAATTCTTATTGCAAAAAATGTAGAAGGATATAAGAATCTTTGTATGCTCACCTCACGCTCATACACCGAAGGTTTTTACTACAAGCCTCGTATTGACACAGAGCTTTTACGACAATATTCAGGTGGATTAGTGTGTACTACAGCCTGTGTAGCAGGACAGCTTCCACAGCTCTTATTAAACGGCCAACATGAACAAGCCGAAACCTTTATAAAAGAATATCAAGAAATATTTGGAAAAGAAAACTTTTTTATTGAATTACAAGACCATGGATTAGACATACAAAAGCGCGTTGAAAAACCATTAATTGACATTGCACAAAAAATGAATGTTCCGATGATTGTGACCAACGATGCCCACTATGTACGACGCGAAGACTGGGAAGCGCACGATGTACTCCTCTGTGTCGGTACAAAAAAGCTTAGAAGCGATACTGACAGAATGCGCTATGATGGCCAGGAGTTTTACTTAAAATCAGAAGAAGAAATGCGAAAACTCTTTCCACAATATCCCGAAATGATAACGAATACTAAACGCATTGCAGACATGTGTGATTTACACATTCCACAATACAAAACAGAAGAGCTAAAAGATTGTCTCCCTATATACCAAGTACCCGAAGGATTTTCAAGCCAAGATGATTATGTAAGACACCTTGTATATGAAGGATTAAAAAAGCGCTACGGGGAAATAACCGATGAAGCAAAAGAAAGAGCTGACTATGAGCTTGAAATTATTTTCCACATGGGATTTTCAGGCTACTTTTTAATAGTGTGGGATTTTATT
>CAYJPS010000302.1:0-1752 GCA_964372135.1 uncultured Treponemataceae bacterium
CGCTCTTTGGTGAGGTTTCTCGTACTGCTAATGACATATGGAACCGTGTCTATGCCGGAAAAACAGAAGTAACACATAAGGTGCTGTCACCATTAAAAACGCTGCATGCGAAATTGGCCGGGCTAAGCTTTGTGGAACCTCATGTGGCCCATGTAAGTCACATTATTTACACGGCTTTGCAACACATGCCTAAGCGTGGCCCTATTCTTGGAGATAAACTACTAACATTACAAGGACTCGTTTGTTTGCTGAGAGATACCGATGCTCTATTGCTTCATGCTCAAAGATGCATTTCCAATGCCGATACCAATAGCATTTTGAATGGACTACTGCAACATAACACACTAACAATACAAGATAACTTTTCTACAGAGAAAAACATGGAAGAAACAGAAATTATTCCCATGCCGGAGATACCGGCAGTAACGCATATCCCTAGCATGGGCTTATGGTAGGAAGATATGAATAAAACAAAAGATATAGTAGCATCGTTGCCATTATTGGCTTCGGTGCTTGGCAATAAATACGGCGTAGAAGTTCACATTGGCGGAGATACAGCTTGCACAGATGGTAAAACCATTCATATCCCTGCCTTACCTTTAGATTGTGATGCGAAAATAGTAATGCAAATACGAGCCTTTTTGGATCATGAGGCGGCACATATTCGCCATACCAATTTTGAAGCTTTAGCAAAGGCGCAACTTAACCCCACACAAAAATATCTGTGGAATGCCCTAGAGGATTGGAGGGTAGAAAACGCATTGGCGAAGATATTCCCCGGTTGTAAGGAGAATTTTCATAAACTTATAGAAGAGCATTTTGGAAAAGCAACACAAGAAAGAGCTGGGAAAAACCCGGCTCTTTCTATTTTAAGTTATGTATTGCTTACGGTACGGGCTTGGAACGTAGCAAGTATACTCACACATCAAGAGCAGGAAGGACAAATAATTGAGCAGCATTTTCAAGGATTACGTAAAAAGCTGGATGCCATTCTTAATCTAGTCAAACTTAGTTGCCATTGCACAGAGGATTGCATTGGTTATGCCTTGGCTTTGTATGATGTCATTGAAAAACATGCTCAAAACATCGTTGAAACCAATAAAAATAAAGCATCTACAAAGGGAGATGCTGCAGTACAAGAACAGTTACAAAAAATATTACAAGCTAAAGAAGAAGCCCTGCCCAAGCATATAGGTGAGGCTTTAGCTGATACAATTCAAGGAAATAAAGGAGGCCAAGGCTATACTCTTGCCGTAGCCACTGAAGGGGTTAAACAAAGCGCAGCATTCAGTACTGATGAACAAAAAGAAATATTGCATAGTAGCATAGCATTACGCACGCGTTTACACGGTCTTTTGCAGGCTACAGTACAACGCCCCTACAGCATTGGTAGGCAAGGTAAGATTCATACCGCCAAATTACACAGATTGGCGAGCCACAATCCCAAAATATTTACTAAGCTTGGTGATAAACGTGAAATATCTACCGCCGTGCACCTGCTTCTAGATTGCAGCGGGAGCATGGACGGCTCGCGCATGAGTTTAGCCAATAAAGCTTGTTACGCTGTTGCAAAATCCTTGGAACAATGCCGTGGCGTCAATGTAGGTGTGACAGTCTTTCCGGCAAGTACACGCAACCAAACCAGCGTGGGGGTCTTTCCCTTAGTGAAGCATGGCCAAAAAGTACATCCGCGCTTTAATGTAAAAGCCAGAGGCTGCACGCCGCTGACAGAATCCTTATGGTGGGTCATGC
>CAYJPS010000303.1:0-1709 GCA_964372135.1 uncultured Treponemataceae bacterium
ATGGAGCTGAAGACATGGACGGTAAAAGGCGCTTCATACATAGGTGAAACGAACGGTGCCTCCATAACGCTGACAAATGTGACGCAGAATGTAATCGTAAGAGCAGAATTTGCACCGATACAGCATAAGGTCAGCTACAGTGCAGGCGCTAACGGTACGATCAGTGCGACATACTTCTACGGTGGAGACCAAGCGTTTACCAGCGGTGCGGACATTAACGCAGGACTGCCCGTGACCTTTACGGTTACACCGAATGCTAACTACCATGTACAGGAAATAAGCGTAAATGACGTGGCAGTGGACTTTAGCGTAGATACGAATACATTAGAGGCTACGTATACGATAGCGGCTTTGGCAAGCGATGTTGAAGTTGAAGCAGTGCTCATGGCGAATGATACCTTTGCGGTCACGGCACCGACTGTATTTACAGCGGATGCGGCGGCAGGCACAGCAGATGGTATTGCTTCTATAGATGTTGAAGCAGACGGTGTGAGTGTAGACGGCAACCCTGTAAGTGTAGTGATAGGTGGCAAGGCTATGATCACATTTACTCCGACAAGTGCTGATGCCACCACAGTAGACCCGACTACTCTAATCAGTGAGCTTGAGGCTGTACTCACGGCGGCAGGCTCTTCGGCAGAGGTGAGCGTTTCCATAGAAAACATCACAAATTACGTAGCAACTATAAGCGGTGTGGACATGGCACTTGACTTTAGCGGCATCGCTAATCCCTTCGTTGGCGGACAGAGGCTAGTGGCTGTAGGAACGCAGGAAGATGAGGGCGGTATCATGCTCGTGAGATACAAGGGTGTAACCCTGAGCAATCTCTCACAGATACCGGCTGATGCGGTAGTTGAAATAACCTTAGTGTCACAGCCGGGCTACAGATTGGCATCTCTGACTTCAAGTACAGGTGGCAGTATTGGCTTTACAGAGGTCGGCAATGCGGCACCTAACCCGTCCGTAATGGGCAATATAATGGCAAATACGGTGCAGGGAAGCCCCTCGGTGACCTATACAGCGAGCTTGACCATGGATCAGGCACAGACCATAGCGCCTCAATTTGAAAAGATTGGCTACAGCGTCACTGTCAATATAGTAGGAACGGGCATAGGCTCGGTGACAGCAGGCACGCTCTCACTCGGACCTATTGCAACGGGCAATACGAGTGGCAGTATAGCTGCAGGCAGTGAAGTAGTGGTAAGGGCAACACCAAGCGCAACGGCTGAGCTTGAAACGCTTATAGTTGACGGTGTAGCATATGTGGCAGGTACGCATACAATAGCGTCACTAAACGATGATGTGGTGATAACCGCTATATTCAATGCACTTGAGAAGCAGGTTACGGTGAATACGATAGGTGACGGCAGCTTGGGCGTTTATAACGGTGCGGATGCTGTCACAAACGGACAGAGTGTAGCCGTGGGAACTCAGCTACTGCTCATAGCACAGCCGGCTGAAAACAACAAGGTAACGAGTGTAGAGGCGGGCGGACGTGACCTCGGCATAGGTGCTGAGGGCGGTAACTCCACCTATAAGGTAGACGCAGGTAGGGACAATAACATCATCGCAAACTTTGCTACAGGTAAGGTTGCGGTGACTTGGGTTAATCCGACAGGTGCGACAATCACTGTAACAGATGCGGGCGGAGCGGTGCTTTCGAGCGGTGACTATGTGGATGTTGATTCACGAATCAACATAACGGCAAG
>CAYJPS010000304.1:0-1706 GCA_964372135.1 uncultured Treponemataceae bacterium
CTGCTTCGTAATCTTTTATTTCTTCTTGCCTGATAATCATTTGTTATATCCTTATTTATGTTTGTTTATATTTAAGATGGTGTTTTTCTGGGTATCATAAACTATATTTTTATCGCTTTTGTCGCAATATTGGAAAGAATATGTTTATCGAGTACCTCAGAACGGCATCTATCTTCATAATTCCAAGCTGTGCTGTTATGCTTTATGATATTTATATGAGTTGTTACCTTTTATAAAACGTATTTTCCCACAATAGAGTGGAGCGATTTCCCTTTTCCACAAGGTTTTGATCGCAGTTTTTTAATAACATACACTTCTAAAAAAATCTAGATGCTGTTTTTCAACTAAGCCGTGTTTCCTTGTATGAACATCGTGTTGAAATCAATAGTTTTTTTGCAAATAATGAGGCGCGAATGCTTTCCGAAGGTCATTAAGGAATTAGAGTATGTGCAACGTTTAGTGGGGATTGCTTTGGTTTAAAAATTTAAATTTATAAACAAAACTGTTCAGAAATTATGTAAAGCATTCTGACAAAACTGTCGGTTTGTTTTACAATTCAATTCATTAGCTATAATAAACTTAACATATTAAATAATTTTATTGCTGTTATGCAAAAATTGTATATGGAATATTCCAAGTCACTACAACCCAAAAACCAGAAAAAATAGGTGAAATAAAGCATTTTTTTGGGTTTATGAATTGATTTTTCGTTCTCGTATATTTGTATTTTTTATTTCACTGAGTTTGGCATAAAAATTGCTTATCTTTTTAGTAACAAGTTATAAGTATCAGGAAAGTTCGCAAGGAGAAATTTTATGAAAAAGCTCACTTATCTCGCATTCTCGATGGTATTGGTTTGTCTCCTACATGTCAGTGCATCGGCTCAGGTTATTATGCCGACATGGAGCTATACTTTTAACCACACCCTTGTGGATCTTGACAGCAACGAAGAACTAGACATAAAGCCTCAGAATGTAGGGCGTTATAAATGGTTACGACTTCTCGAAGATAATGGGACTTTTGACGATGATTACTTTGCCACGAATTTCGATTTTCGGAAAGTAGACACAGATTACGCAAGCCTTACGTCAAACCTCACGATGAGCGCTGATGGCTACGACGACATGAATTTTACTTTAAACCTTATTATAGCCTCAACAAACTACGGTGAGGATTATTTTTTGACTGTAGATTCATTATCATCGACTCTTACTGATTCTTTTACCTTTGACAGTAAAAAATATAACATAGTATTTGGTCTTTCCGGTCTTGAAAAGGACAACAAAGGCAATGAAATCTTTAAAAATGGTCAACTCGACTATATCACTGTAGATGGCGATAAAAAATTTAAATTAGAATACCGACTTGAAATTGCCGCTGTAAGTACCATAGCAGTAGATAACCCACCGGCTCCTACTCCTGAGCCTGCAACCTTACTACTTACAGGTCTTGGCTTAGCCGGTATGGGGCTTGCCAGAAAGCGTAAAAAGAAAGTCTAACCTTTAGAAAATGTTACAGTATAAGACTTTTGCAAAATTCATTTTGCAGAGGTCTTTTTTTTTCTTTACTCTCGTTCACTTTTTTTCTACTCTTCTTCGAGGCTGAATTTGTTTCCCACACTATACATTTTGGATGAAAAAAACAAGTATGCAACAAATTGATTTACTTTATATAATTAGCATGATTGGAACATTTTCCTTTGCTAT
>CAYJPS010000305.1:0-1699 GCA_964372135.1 uncultured Treponemataceae bacterium
ATGGGCTTTCTTGTGAAGAGCTTGGACATGAACACAATGATGAACACGAACATCATGCACATGAACATAAGCACGAACACCAAGAGGGACATAAAGCACACAAGCACAACGAAGAAGCACATGCGCATGACGACGAACATAAACATGCACACCATGATGGGCTTTCTTGTGAAGAGCTTGGACATGAACACAATGATGAACACGAACATCATGCACATGAACATAAGCACGAACACCAAGAGGGACATAAAGCACACAAGCACAACGAAGAAGCACATGCGCATGACGACGAACATAAACATGCACACCATGATGGGCTTTCTTGTGAAGAGCTTGGACATGAACACAATGATGAACACGAACATCACGCACATGAACATAAGCATGAACATGACTATCCACTTACTGAAACAGACTTGGAACAAAGCCTTTATTTAGCAGAAAAACTACATGGCATCTCAAGTATTATCATTCAACCAAGTGACTATGCAAGCGCATACGAACTGCGAAGTAAATGGAACAACGAAAAAACCCAGGCGGTATTTTCAGGAGAAGTAATTTCCTTTTTATTTGGTTTGATGGGTGATATTCGCTCATTAATGCAAGTAATTGCAGCGGTCAGCCAGGTAATAGCGCTTGCCGCAACAGTATTTATTTGTATGTTTTTAATTACTGTACGCAAGCACAGACTTGAACTTATGGAAACTTTAGGAGCCCCTAAAAGCTATCTTGCTACAGGCATGATAAGTATTGTTGTTTGCATTTTAGGCTTGGGAATTTTAGGTGGATTCGGCTTCGGTTATGGGCTTGCGCAAATTATAAGCGTATTCATCCAACAAGCTACCGGAGTTTCCTTAATATAAAAGCACACTCTATAAGGTTACTATTATCACCAACATCAAGTTCAAATAAAATATCTCAACAATGAGTCGACTGATTTTTATTAGGTGCAAAGCACACGGACTCGAAGCCGATAGTTTTCAAAATTCATAAAGGCAGTAGGCACGGGCACCGCGACTGTGCAAGGAATATGATTTACTTACAAATATTGACATTTTATAAAAAGTAGTCATTTTTAATAAAAAGAAGTTGGGTATTATAGCAGTTTGCATTAACATTAGGCTTTATAAACAAAACACATCTACATGCGCCATAATATTTTTATTAAGTACGTTATACTTTCACAAATTAAAGTTTTTTGAAGGGGGTTTGGGGGAAAATTTTTTACAAAATGCTATAATAGTTTTTATAGCAACACACAAAGATTGATCCCCCAATTAAACATTGGACAAATTATGCAGCATACACTGTAAATGGAGCATAGAAAAAAGACGATATTTTCTTTTTATTTAGTTGTAATTTTTTTAGATAAGAACGCGTTTTACGTTCGAAATCTTTTTCAGACTTAGGCATAGACCTATTGCCGATGTCTCTTTTTAAGAAGTAGATGCCTATAATCATTTGTCCGTGCCAATTTGTAAAAGTTCTCTTTCTTCTATTCTAACAATTATTTCTCTTATGATTATAAAGAAAAAGCCCCCGCAAAACGAATTTTACGAGGGCTTTATGTTATTTTGTTATGAAATTATAGATTACATACCATCAGTTTTGAAGACGCCATCCAATTCGGCAGAATCAATACTAAGACCGGTTTCGGTATTATGGAAATGGTTACCATTTTGTTCCCAGTTTTCACCAA
>CAYJPS010000306.1:0-1697 GCA_964372135.1 uncultured Treponemataceae bacterium
CGCAAAGGACAAGTAGGATACTCCGAGCAAAATAGGAATTAAATAAAAAATACGCTTTACAATATATGATTTCATGCTTGCCGATAAGCCCTTATCTTGTACTCACATTCAAAGTATTTTTCATTAAAGAATATAATATGTGAAGAAAAAATCTATTTTTTGATTTCAAAAGTTTACTACTCTCTACTTTAATACAAGTCCTTTCTTCCGAAAACAAAGAGAGGAGAGTACTTTTATTTTTCGATACAAATCATAAATTCTTCAATTACAGATTTTTTTTCTCCATCAAGACCAATAAAGTCCGTCCAAAGGGGATTTGTTTGGACAGAAGTAACTTTTTGTTTTAGGAAAAATTCCATATCCCAATACGGCCTTTCATATCGACTGAGGGGGAGGTTTTGTGCAATTTCTGCCATGATATTGGGATCGACACCCTGCATCACTTCTTGGGTGTGTGGATCTGTGTATTCAGGAGTGCTTTTCCGCTCTTTGTAAGTTTCATTATATTGATGCAAATAGTGATTACCGTCAAAAACTAATAGCTTTCCATTAGTTTTCAATAAGTTTAGCCACTTTTTATAGGCCAGCTCCGGGTTTTCCAGATTCCAAACCAAGTTTCGATTAACTATAATATCAAAACTTTCTTGCTCAAAGTCAGGGTGTTGAGCATCGGTACATTTAATTTCACATCGGACACAAGCATGTTTTGCGTTTATTGTTGCCATTTCAAGCATTTTGGGTGAAACATCGGAAAGGGTTACTGCATGTCCCATTTTAGCAAGCAAAATCCCCAAAAATCCCGGACCACAGCCAATGTCCAAGCATTTCAATGATCTGTTTTTAGGTAAATGTGCAAAAAGACGCACAGACCAAAACTCTGCGGCATTCGACGATAATTCACGCGCACTTCTATCGAAGTAACCTTTTGCTCTTTTATTCCAATAATCTCTAATTTCTTCCAGATATTGCATGAAAATAACACCAACTCAAAAATGTACTATTATTATATTTTCGCAATAAAAGAAACATATGTGCCATTAGTCATAATTAGATAAATACAACATATCAAAAAGTCACATATTTCATTTTTTCAACAATAAAATATAGATTAAACTTCTATATAAAAGTGTTCTTTAAAACTACGAAAACACAAAATGTAACCTTGATGTATCACGATTCAATTCTAAAATACAGTTTTTTCTTTATTATTAAATTTGTTAAAAAACGTTGATTTGACAAATAATCATTATCATTATAGTAGATGTTATGTATTTTTTAACTCAACGGAGAATGTATGTCTATTAAAATATCGATCTTAATGGGACTTCTTTTGCTAAGCCCCTGCACTGTCAAAGCAAACAATTACTTCGCAGATGTTTATGGTGAAGTTGATGAATTTTTGCAATTGTCAGAACGTTATGACAATGCGAAAGATGATTCCTTCTTACCTTCTATTCTCACAGATACAAAAGAAGAAGTAACTCATGACATGAATGACTTCTTAGATGATGTGCTTTTAATGTTATCTAATGACGAAGTTGTCAAACTTAAAAAAAGCATTGTTAAACTCACCCAAGAAAATCAGGAAATTGCCGAAGAAATTGCCGAATTGTCAATGAGTAAACAAGGTGCTGAAACCGAGAAGAAATTCTTTGAAGTTTGGAAAAAAAGCCAAAATGATATAGAAAATAAAATTA
>CAYJPS010000307.1:0-1692 GCA_964372135.1 uncultured Treponemataceae bacterium
GGGCTATCAGCGTACACAGGGTCACAGACAGCCCTATACAAAGGTACAGATACAGACGATATAACAATAAGTTTCGCATAAATACAATGGAGGTGTAAACGATATGGCACATAAAAAAGGTGTAGGTTCAACGAAGAACGGACGCGACAGTAAGTCGAAGCGTCTTGGTCCTAAGAAGGCTGACGGTCAGAGCGTGCTTGCGGGCAACATCCTAATAAGGCAGCGCGGAACGAAGATACATCCCGGTAACAATGTGGGTAGGGGCAATGACGATACCCTGTACTCCTTGATAGACGGAGTTGTAAAGTTTGAGCGCATGGGCAAGGATAGGAAGAAAGTTTCGGTATATTCCATAGCTCAGTAAGCGGTAAAGAGGATTGACGGCGGCAGGGGCGAGAGCTCCGCCGCTGTTTTTGTACGGCGATGGCGACTTCACTGACGGCGAAGCTGACTCTAAAAGTTTTAATCAACTTTTTTTAAAAAGTTGTGGGGTCTCGGGGCAAAGCCCCGAGTCGCTGTCCGCAGACGGCGAAACTCCCAAGGGGTTTGGGGCAAAGCCCCAACTTAAAAAATAAAAAACAATAAAAACCATTTCTCTTTGGAAAAATGGTTTCGGGCGAACATATAGGTTCGCCCCTACAAAGAGGAGAGTAAGATGGCATCTGCATTTGTGGATAAGGTAACGATAAATATAATAGCCGGGGACGGCGGTGACGGTGCGGTAACGTTTCATAGGGAGAAGTACGTACCTGCCGGTGGCCCTGATGGCGGTGATGGTGGACGTGGCGGTAATATAGTGTTTGTTGTGGATGAGCACATGTCAACGCTGATGGACTTTAGGTACAAGCGTAAGTTCACGGCGGGCAACGGTATGGGCGGACAGGGCAAGCGTTGTACGGGCAAAGACGGAGCTGATGTAGTGATTAAGGTGCCGAGGGGCACTGTGTTGCGTGATGCAGAGACGGGCGCTGTGATGCATGATATGTTCACAGGAGAGAGCTATGTGGCAGCGAGAGGCGGAAGAGGCGGCAAGGGCAATAAGCATTTTGCAACGCCGACGAGGCAGACACCGAATTTTGCAAAGCCGGGAAAAGCCGGCGAGCGTAGGACTATATTGCTGGAGCTGCGACTTTTGGCGGATGCAGGCTTACTTGGGTTCCCCAATGTGGGAAAGTCGACGTTCTTGTCGGTGGTTTCTAATGCGCATCCGAAGATAGCGAACTATCACTTCACCACCTTGTTCCCGAATTTGGGTGTGGTGTATATAGACGAGGGCGTGAGTTTTGTGCTGGCGGATGTCCCGGGAATAATTGAGGGAGCGTCTGAGGGGGCCGGATTAGGCCATGAGTTTTTAAGGCATATAGAGCGTTGCAGAGTTTTGGTGCATATAGTTGATGTGTCGGGCATAGAGGGCAGAGACCCTGTTGAGGATTTTACTGCTATAAATGAGGAACTTGAGAAATATAAGCCCGAGCTTGCGGGGAGACCGCAACTTGTGGTGGCGAATAAGTGTGAGCTTTTAGGCGAAGACAGGGAGAATATACAGAGGTTGAAGGACTATGTAGAGGCCTTGGGTTATAGTTTCTTTGAGTGTTCGGCGGCAATGAGTAAGGGAACGCGAGAAGTGGTACAGGCTGTGGCAGCGGAACTTGTCAAGTTGCCTGCTCCTGAGCCTTTTGAGGTGGACTATGT
>CAYJPS010000308.1:0-1680 GCA_964372135.1 uncultured Treponemataceae bacterium
GCTCTTTTAAAAGAAAAAAAATAGGATAAAATTTCAATTCATATATTTTAAAAAACATTAAAATTACAGATAAATACATACTAAAATGGATTGAAATTGAAATATTGTTGTTTGAAGTTGAAACATGGTTGCAAAAACACGCTTTTTTGATGTTTTTTTCAGGAATTCATTTTCATTTTTATTGGTATGTGTTACTTATTTGTAAAAATTGAAACTGAAAGAGGGTTCTTCTTCTAACTAGTTGATAAGAATGGTTTAAGTGAGATTGACTGCTTGGCAGTATTTGAAACAAACATTCTTTAATTACTGAATGTTGGTAAAATTTACGGTTTTTTTACTTTATTCCATAATTTTTGGTATAAATCTTCTGCTTCTTTTAATTGCTTGGGGGCTAGTGTGCTTTCTATAGTCTCTAACATATCGCCAACATATCTATCACTGACTGCGCTTGTAAGTGATAATAATGCATAAGCTTTTACATAATCTTGAGCTGTGTTTTCACCCTTATAATAACGTACACCAAGCTCATAAAGAGCCTCGGCATTGCCTGTCATAGCTTCTTGGTAGATGTCTGAGTCTTTTTGATTATTGAAACTATCTTTAGCACAGGCTTGAATAAAAAACGTAGTAAATAGTAAAAAACAAATTAAGTATTTCATTGTAGTTCTCCTGAAATGGAATGCAAAACTATAACTTGGACGTTAATAGCATGTCAACTATAGCAAACTGTGAGAAAAAGTATCATCATATAAAAAAAGAACCTTAGTAATAAGGTTCTACTTTTCTGTAACGCGTTTTGTGTAAGCCAATCTTACAATTTGGTATAATTCTTTTCAAATATATTGAGGGTATAGAATGATTTTCCTTCTTAGAGAAAGCAAATGGTATTTGTTTTTTCAGGAAAGGAGAGTTTGAGAGGGAAACCCTACTTTTGGCATCAAAATAGGGTTTCCCTCTCAATTTTTCATATTCTGATCAAAAAATCCTAATAAGCGTGATCTGAAGCCAATTCTTCTTGGGTAACCTTGTGTGAAAACACCATGTAAACCCAAATTTGGTATGCAATAACAACAGGCACACTGATAAGGGTTACAATGAACATGATTTGCAAGGTAAGATGACTTGATGCGCCATTGAACACGGTAACACTATAAGCCGGATCGAGGCTTGAAATAATAATGCCTGGATACATGCCCATAACCATGAAAAGGGTGCAAGTCAAAATAAACAAGGCACTGAAAATCCATGGTATAATGTGCTTTTGAGCTCTCAAGGTTACTCGTGCGCCTATTAGGCCGACTACAGCAAGAAGTAAAAAGATAATAAAGGCAGGCTTTTGAGCGATGTTTGCAAAAATATTGGTATATACTTCTGTCAAGCCTAAGAAAAGAAGCAAAACAGCAAGTACCAGATACCAAATTTTACCGGCAAGCTTTAAAGCTCTTTCCGCAAGATCTCCACTGGATTTGAAGTTAATCCAGAGTGCGCCGTGAAAAGCAAAGATGAGCACAAAAAGCACGCCACCTGTAAGCCCATAAGGATTAAGAAGCTTTAGAATATTGCCGTGATAAACTCCGTCGCCGTCAATGGGAATTCCCATGAAAAGGTTAGCGAATGCAACACCGAGCAAGAGAGCAGGGAGGAATGATCCGAGGAAAAGGGCAATATCACAATATTTTT
>CAYJPS010000309.1:0-1675 GCA_964372135.1 uncultured Treponemataceae bacterium
GCTCAGGCGCTTCCAATACAACAGGTGTTTCTTCTGGGATAGGTTCGGGATCTGGATCTTCAATCACAGAAACTTCAATTTCTTTTTCTATAAGTTCAATAATATCATCTTCTGTTGGTTCAAATAAAAAATCTTTAAGTACAAATTCTATAAATTGCGGAACTGCTATTTGCTCATTTTCTGAAATAGGCATATTATCACTACTACTTTCAGTTCTATTATCATACGTAAAAAGTGCTACGCCACCAATAATAAGTACGTGAAATAATAAGGTAATGACAAAGGATGGTAAAAGAGAAAATTTTTTATCAAAAAGGGATATATTTTTGCTATTGTTTACCATCTCGAATGTTCCTTACCTTCAAATAGCATGCTACTCTTCGTTACTTCCGCTATGTGCAATAGCAACATTTTTAACACCAGATTTTTTAAATATATCCATTACTTTTACAACGTTTTCGAACATAAGAGATTTATCGCAATAAAGCATTATGGCAAGATCTGGATTACTTGAGGTACGTTCCATTAACGTTGATTGTATAGTTTCTAAAGAAATTGGCTCATCTTCAATAAAAAGTTCTAGTTCACTCCCCACAAAGACATTGATTATTTCTCTTTCGCTTGTATCTTCATAAGCCGCAACTGGAAGTTTAATCTCAATAGCTGGTTTCAAAAATGTTGAACTTACCATAAAAAATATGAGCAAAATAAAAATAATATCAATAAGAGAGGTAATATTTATTTCAGAAGAATGCTTTTTAACAGGCTTAAAATGTTTCATAAATATCTTCCTCGCTTGAAGATTCAGTATTTTTATTATAGGCTCCAAGCGATGTTGGGCAAACTTCGCAGGCATATAACTGATTTAAAATTGAAATAACATAACTCATTTGGGTACTACGTTTTTCTACTATTTTTTCGAAAATTCTAAATATAAAAAATGCAGGAATTGCAACAATAAGCCCAAGGGCTGTTGTAATCATCGCAACCCAAATACCACTTGCAAAAGATGCAACATCGGAAGAAGCTCCCATTTGTGACATTATTCTAAACGCTTCAATAAGACCAACTACGGTACCCAAAAGCCCTAATAGCGGACCAAGATGACCTACTTGCGATAAAATCCATAGGTGTCGTTCCATCTCTGCAACAAGTTTAAAGCCTTTTCTGTCTATGGCTTCGTTAAATGCTTTTTCACTTAAATTTCTATGATTAATATACTGGGAAAGCATTGAAACAATTTGCGAGTTTTTTTTCTTAACAAAATAAGCATTTTTTAATAATTCTGGGGCAGTAATTACCGTAGAAGAGCGTAAGAGATTTTCAACTTTAGAATAATCACACATTCTTCGAGCAAAAAATATTGTTCTCTCAACCGTTACGGTCATAACTAAAAAATACATTCCAGTGAGAACCCAACTGATTACCCCACCTTGATCTATAAAATTTATAATTTGTTGAATAATAATCACAACAACCTCTTTTATATATGTAAAGTGTTTACATGTAAGACTATCATTTAAAAACTCAGCTGTCAACTAAGCTTCTAGAAGTACTCACCAGAGCATAGATAGGTCACTGAAAAATCCTGTTTCTCGTTCAGTGATCTGTCGAATATGTACTTCACACAATGGTGTACAAAATATTCAAAAAGCCTTTTTACATATTACAGAAG
>CAYJPS010000310.1:0-1675 GCA_964372135.1 uncultured Treponemataceae bacterium
GCTGCAAGAGTAGTTGGAACTGAAGCTGCTCTTTTTGTGCCATCTGGTACAATGGGAAACCAGCTCGCCCTTTTAACACATTGTAAGCGTGGCGGGGAAGTGGTAATTGATGATGATTGCCACATTATTCAGCATGAAGCAGGAGCTGGCGCTCTTATTTCTGGCGTTCAAATGCGCTGCGTTACCGGAATAGAAAAAGATGGTAAAACAAATGTACTAGAGCCTTCTATGTTTGAAGCAAAAATACGCCGAGCAAAAGATATTCATGAACCAGAAACAACGCTAATAACATTTGAGAATGCTCGGAGCTGTGGACGTGTATTCCCTCTTTCTTTTATGGAAGAAATGAAGCAAATTTCTAAAAAGCACAAGGTGCCAATTCATCTAGATGGGGCAAGACTTTTTAATGCAGCTACAACTCTTGGGGTAGAAGCAAAAGAAATTGTAAAAAATGTGGATTCCGTTATGTTTTGTCTTTCTAAAGGGCTTTGTGCCCCTGTTGGTTCAATTTTGGCAGGTAAGGCCGATTTCATTGAAAAAGCTAAATGGAATAGAAAAATACTTGGCGGGGCAATGAGGCAAGCAGGTGTTCTTGCGGCAGCTGGCATTCTAGCTCTTAAGGAAATGGCTCCAAAACTAAAAGATGATCATGCTAATGCCCACTATATTGCAAATGAACTTGCAAAAATGGAGCATGTTGTTATTGACTCATCACATGTTGAAATAAATATGGTATTCTTTAAATTAAAAGGAATTGATACCGATGCCTTAGTTGAATATCTTGAAACAAAGGGGATAAAGGTAGGAAGCCCTGCTCCCGATGGTACAATGCGATTTGTAACCCATCACTGGATTACTCGAAAACATGCAGAAAAGGTTATAGAAGAAATAAAAGCTTTTTTGCAATAGTATTTGTGCATCTCGCCTGCCTATGGCATGCGACCGGACTTTTCGCATTTTACGCTAACGCTTCATTCAAATCGTAGTGCGCCCACACAGGGAACGCACCTACGATTTGAACTTGCCTACGGCAAGCTTCTACAATTCCTGGTGCATTGAGTTTTAATATCTATTTTCGCGAGCTTCTTGCAATGCACTTGTAAGCTCGCCTTTTTTTAGCTTTATTGTAGTGCCAATATTATCAAACGGTGATGTTGTAGGTTTTTCGGGGATAAGTCTAAACATTGAACCATCTGTTCTCGTTATAATAACAGCACCATCTTTTTTTGCCCTGTCTAGTGTACTGGCTAAGTTTTGCCTTGCTGCTGAATACGTCATTACCAACATTGAATCCCCCTGTTTATTGATTTTTCCATTAGTTTTTTGTCGAGCGTTAAAATTGGCACATTGTACCGAAGCGAACACGCCATATAATACGCATCATATGCATATAGAGTGTCTTCTCCTGCAAGGATCAGAGCATACGGAATGTCAACATCAATTTCTTTCATAGGTATTTTTAAAAACTCGTGATAAACGGCTGCTGCATCCACAACAGAAATACTCTTTCGTTTCATTAAGGAACTAAGGGCATTGCCTATTTCGTATGGAAGGCATGTGGGTGCAAGTAAGGACATACCTTCTGTTTTTTTGAGAATTATTTCTCTTTCAGGCTCATTTAATAGCACTGCCAAAGCAGCAGATGCATCTAATATGACTTCTGTTTCCATATTGT
>CAYJPS010000311.1:0-1670 GCA_964372135.1 uncultured Treponemataceae bacterium
ATACAATGCAAAAGCAATGTGTATACCAATATTCATCATACGTAGGATGTATTACGCATAATATATTTTCTATCTCTCCTAAGCACCAGACTTTTCTGCCACGACAGCAACATCTCGCATTTTTGTACTGGGCGTATCTTCAACTCGTGCTTTCCAACTAGACAAAGAATCTGACACAACCTGCGAAATGCTCATAAAATCTTTTTGAATTATGCAATCAAGCATCATTTTGTGATAAATATCAGCCTTTGATTCTGTCTTTTCGGCTTTTACGGTATCACCAATAGATTGATAAAAAATACTATAGACGCCCTTAACTAACCTCGAGAAAAAAGTATTTTTGCAAGACTCGATGAGCATCATGTGAAAATCAAAGTCATATTCTCTCGCTAATTCCATATCGCCTTCGGCAAATGCTCTTTGCATTTTTTCAATATTGTCATGAAGTTGTGCTATTTCTGCATCAGTAATTTTTGTTGTCGCCATTCGAACAGTAGACTCATCTAATATTTGGCGAAGCTCCAACAACTCACTTCCCGTACTCATACCCGAAATCATACTATACAAAATTCTATCAAATGAAGAAGGATTTACTTGCGAACACACATAGGTTCCATCTCCCCTTTTAATTTCAAGAATACCCATTGCAACAAGTATTTTGATCGCTTCGCGAATAGAATTTCTACTTATTCCTAATTCAGACATAAGTTCGTATTCGTTTGGAAGCTTTGTTCCAGCAAGATAAGTTTTATTTATTATGTTTGCAATTATACGATCAATAACTTGGTCAACAATTGACTTTTTATCGATTGGACCTTCAATTGGCACACCTGTTTGCAACATCAAAAAACCTCATTGGCAAAAAATAATACGTCCTACGTCATATCTTATATACGTAGGACGTATTATGATTTTAACCCGAGTTTTCTGATCTGTCAAGTTTAAAATTGCAAAAAAATGAAATTTTATTAGGAATTTGTTTAAATTTTGTAAATTTTTTTAATTATATAAAGATTCTTACAACTACCATAAACCACAAAAGAGCAAAAAAAATCACATAGGCTTACCCTACTGGCTTACCTATGTGCTGATTAAACATTTCTACAGTTTCAATTATTAATTATGCATTATTAATTATTAATTGAATACTACTGCCTTCATTGCTGTCATATAACCACGTAGTTTTTTACCTACAATTTCTACTGGGTGATTTCTAATTTCTTCGTTAACTGCTACAAGCTGTGCATTTGATACAGAGTTATCTTTGAGATTTAAGCCCTTTCCAAAAATGTCTGTATCAACTTTTTTCATAAAGTCAGCTAATAAAGGACGGCAAGCATTATCAAATAAATAACAACCATATTCTGCGGTATCAGAAATAACCTTATTCATTTCATATAATTTTTTTCGACTAATGAGATTTGCTATGAGCGGCGTTTCATGTAAGCTTTCGTAGTATGCACTTTCTGCCTTGATTCCTGCATCGGTCATTGTTTCAAATGCAAGTTCAACCCCTGCCTTTACCATTGCAACCATCAAAATACCATTATCAAAATATTCTTGTTCTGATATTTCTACATCTCCGGCAGGAGTTTTTTCAAAGTCTGTTTGTCCAGTTTCTTCTCGCCACATTAAAAGATTTTTATCGTTTGCATCCCAATCTTCCATCA
>CAYJPS010000312.1:0-1662 GCA_964372135.1 uncultured Treponemataceae bacterium
GTTTTCCAGAATTTGCATAAAGAGATTCGAGAGAAGTTTTAAGTTCAGGAGGGCAAGAAGGATCAATTTCTCCATTTGGAAGCAGATACATAAAAGCCGCAGATACAGGAACTGAAGTTGGAGAAGGCTCTTCTGGTGTAACTTCATTTTCTCCATCATTCGTCCCACTATCTAAACCATTTTGATTATGTATAGATGTATGAAGAACCATCTCTCTAGTAACAAAACCGCTTCCACACGAAAAAAGGAACAGAACTAAAAATAACAGTAAGAGTACACGGCTTTTTTTTACAATATCATACCTCATGGTAAAATTCCTCCTACATTACCTGTAAGGATTATTGTCGCCAATAGCAATTGAAAAACCAACTGAAACACCAAAGTCAATTGAATTTAGCCAATAATCAGGTTGGGCTTTATCAGGGTTTCCTCCATTGTCAATAACCATTTGATACATGTTTGCAGGCATTGTAATATATTCAGGTCTGTACCAATCATAGCGTCCATAGCCTCCAATTGAAAAAACTACTGTTTCAGATATGGGAACATAATAATGTACATCTGCTTTAACATAGCCCATAAATGCATTAAATTTTGATATCATTTCATCGGTTACAATAATAGTCCCTACTTGTTGATGTAATCCAAGTGTTGCAGCCGTATCATCATCAAGGGTAGTATATAAAAGATACTCTGGGTTCATGTCGGCGATAATTCTTGTACCACCGCCTATTTTTACACGCATACTATCAAAAAAGTAAAAATCAAGTGAGGCTCCAGCCGATAACACCGGGTTATAATCGACAATCATAAAAATATCAAACTCGGCACCATCTTCAGAAACACGAGCATTTATTTTTTGCCCCGCAGACCCCTGCTCTGCCCCTAGGACAACAGAAAAGCCAATTCCATCAAAGGCACCTGTTTTTTGTAAGAACGGGGCGGTATCTTCGAAAAATGCCATACTGTAATCAACAGAGCCACCCAAAAGTATTGTGCTCATTGTCCCTTTCATACTCGTTGCCAAAGGATTTAAGTCATCCAACACTTCCCTAGTTAGATGTGGGTCTGAAAAAGAACCTCCTGCCCCAATATTGAATGCTAAAAAATGTCCACTTTCAAATGCAAAGGTATATATGTGAAATGCACATATCATACACGCAAATATTATTTTTTTCATTATAATCTTTTCCTTTTTTAAATAAACAGATTAGTGTAATAAAACTAATCTGTTAGGTAAAAGTATAGTTGAAAAAGTCGATTCTGTCAAGCAAAGTCCAACACATTTAGAAAAAGTGTTCAGGTATTAAACTATTTGTATTTTCTTGGTAGCTATACGTTTTAATGCTCAAGAAAATTATACTATTACATCTGAAAGTTCTAAGATACAATTATTACTTGGATTAAAAATCCACTGTTTGTCTAAAAAATCGGGCTTATAGCTGTCTGTTCCAATATTTAATCCATAAAACTTCGTTTCCAGTTCTTTTTGCAATGTGATTTTTGCAATAGTTTCATCAGAAATATTTCCCATTACAAAATCTGAAACAATGAGTATGTCTGATTTTTCAAAACCTTCTTTTTCAAGTTGTTCAAGTGCATTGTCGAGTGCGGGGGTAACATCGGTTCCGCCCCAAAATGACATACTTAAAAATTCCAGAA
>CAYJPS010000313.1:0-1661 GCA_964372135.1 uncultured Treponemataceae bacterium
ACCTCATATTACGCAATTCTTCTTCACAGTATAACACATTCATCACACATATTACAATATTTCCCTACAATTCACATTTTCTTTACTTCTATCTTATCTCCACGTACCCGTACATGCCGCACTACACCCTCGCCGTCCGTCACATACGCATCATAGCCGTACCAATCTTTCGGCAACTTCGGCTTAACACTCAATTCGCCATCCTTTAGCATTATGCCCAAAAGATCTTCTGCCACTACTCTCAAAAACCATGCCGCCGAGCCTGTATACCACGACCAACCACCCTCACCGTACCTGTCCGTATTCGAGTATATGTCGGCGGCGATTACGAAAGGCTCAGTCAAATAATAGCTATCGGTGCGCCCGAACATGCTTTCTAGCATCTTCAAGCCCTCCATCGTTCGTCCTGTTTTCAGGCAAGCTGAGGCAAACCAGAGCGCCGCATGTGTATACTGTCCTCCGTTTTCACGAAAGCCCGTGCCGTAGCTTCTAATATACCCTGCGTCCTCCGTAGACTCATCAAAGGGCGGATCAAACAGTTTTATTATACCGCTCTCCTCATCGTAGAGCCTCAAAAGTGCCGTGTCCATCGCCTTGTCCACTTGCTCTTTTGTCGCAGACTCGCAAAAGGCCGACCAGCTCTGCACCAAGCTGTCTATCTGACAACCTTCACTGCGCATCGAGCCCAAAAGCGCACCGTCATCGTAACTGCCTCTCAAATACCTGTCATTCTCAAAGCAGGCGTCTGCCGCTCTCGCCGCTTCCTCTCCGCTCAGCGCCACCTCTCTTGCCTTATCGCTCTCGCCTCTGTGCTCTAAGAGCTTTGACATCCGCTCTGCCGTATGCGCATAGAACCACGACAGCCACACACTATCGCCACGACCTTCTATACCCACCTTGTCCATGCCGTCGTTCCAGTCGCCCTCGCCTATCAAAAACACACCCAGTTTACCCACACCACGCTTTTGCACTAAGTCCATAGCTCTCAGTGCATGTTGTAGCACACTCTCTGAGCCTACATGCTCACGCACAAGCTCATAGCGGCTTTTCTCATGCTCTGACAAAACCGCTGAACGCATATAGGGCACAGTCTCATCGCACAGACTCAAGTCTCCCGTCTTCTCGCAGTATTCACACAAAGCCCACGCCAACCAAAGGAGATCATCGGAGCAGCGTGTGCGAACACCCCTACTGCCCGTGGGAAGCTCATGCCACCAGTGCATGACGTCACCCTCAGCATACTGATGCCTGCACGCCTCCAATATTCGATGACGTGCTATATTCGCATCGTACATTATCATATTAGCCGCATCCTGTAGCTGATCCCTGTAGCCGTAAGCGCCACCCGATTGATACATACTGCAACGTGACATAAGCCTACACGCCATCCGCCCAGTGCCAAGTTCAAACGCTCTGAGGGAGTTTGCACCGTAAATGTCGTACACAGCTTCGTCCAATGCTCCTTTGTGCGCTCAAAGTACTCCTCCGCCTGTATTAAAAGCATCTCCAATTTCGTAAGCTCATCCGTTCCGCAAACTAGCACAAGCCGACTACAGTCGGAAAACTTCGCCGCAAAGCAAGCATATGCTCCGCTACGATCTTTTTCGTCGTAGTCCTCTGCCAATGCAGACGCTTTGTCGCAAGTATAACCCTCCGGCATT
>CAYJPS010000314.1:0-1659 GCA_964372135.1 uncultured Treponemataceae bacterium
AATCGATAGGAATCAACAAAGGTTTTTATAGCTACAAATGTTTCTGTTGTAGAATCGTTTTCAACGCCATCGCTTTCGGTGTATCCTTTATATTGTCCTCTTACCACAAAGCTGTCAATATCATCTTTTGGCATTGGCCGCAAACTTTCAAATACCTTTAATTGCTCGTTTCTAAGTGAAATTGCATCGTACTTACTCGGTGCATCCATTGCAATGAGCGCTAAAATCTGTAATAGGTGATTTTGTAGCATATCTCGAAGAGCGCCACTTTTATCGTAGTACGCTCCCCTATGCATAACAAGTAGTTTTTCATTAAGTGAGATCTCTATTCTATCGATATATAGCCTATTCCATATCGCTTCAAATATGGGATTTGCAAAGCGCGTTACCAAAATATTTTGTACCGTTTCTTTTCCCATATAGTGGTCTATGCGATACAATTGCGATTCTTTAGCGTATTTTAAAAGGTTTTTATTGAGCAATTGCGCTGTTTGAAGGTTTGTTCCAAAAGGCTTTTCTAAGATGGCGCGCTTAAATCCATTTGATTCGTCGAGTAAATTATTTTTGCATAAATTCTCTGTAATGGGTTCTATAAGCGTTGGCATTACCGCATAGTAGTACACGACATTTACGCGCATATTTTCACAGTTACCATTAAGGGCTTTTTGCAGCACTGCATAATCATCTTTATTTGCAGGATCCATTGTAACACATGACACATGTTCTATAAACGAATCTATACTTGCTGCGTCATTCTGTTCATCTGTTAAAAGCGCATCTTTCATTTTTTTTCTAAAATCTTCTACCGTGCAGGCAGAGCGCGTTGTACCGTATATGGAAAAGTTCTCACTTATGTTTTTTGAAACATAGAGAGAAAATAGTGAAGGAATAAGTTTTCGACTAGTTAGGTCTCCACTTGCCCCAAAGATTACGACAATTGTTTTTTCATTTTGATTCATACGCTAGCTCCAAAGTTGAACATATGTATATTATATACGAAAACAAAGGCTTTGTGTTAAATATTTTTGGGGAAGTGTGCGAAAGTTACAAAAGATCTTTTTTTAGGGACAAGAGGGGACGCTATTGCAGCCGCTCCCCTCTTTTCCCTAAGACCCTTATCACCCCTAGGCGGCTTTTTTAAACTAACAGGTTTTTAAGAGTGGTTGGGTGTGCCACCTGGATTTGTTGGTGTTGTTTAATTTGTGAATAATTTTTTTCAAAATTGATTTTTGTTTGTAAACAAAGGAAACCTTATACAATGTTTTATAAGAAAGGGAACCGGGCTCAAAGTTGCGAAGATGAGCAGGTTCCCTCTCTTAACTCACCATAGCTCGCTACGCTCCCTGCTCTAAGTAGTATAGCAAGTGGGTTAAACGAGTCCTTGCGACGCTTTAAACTTAGATGGTATGGGAACGGTTGCATACCCTACCCGTCATTTCGCATCTATGTCGAGAAATCTCCTGCTTTGCTGGGCTTTTTACCGCAGCTTGTTTTCTTCTGCAATTTGTAAACAGAAATCGATAAAACATGACATATTGGTATCTTTACATTTTTTTAAACCTTTTGAAAATGCTTTTATTTGTTCAAAGTCATTTGATTTATGTTTTTTATCGGTTGGAAATATTGTAACATATTCAGTTTTCTTTTCTCTATTACTTT
>CAYJPS010000315.1:0-1648 GCA_964372135.1 uncultured Treponemataceae bacterium
TCTATTTTCAAAGTGTAAATGATAAACTTTTTTCGGATATAGAACATTTAGAAAATACGCTTTCCAAACCTGTTGTAGCCATAAAGGGGCAGCTTGTTGACGCAGATGAAACGTATGATTTTTTAGGGAATTTACTGGGAATAGAAAAAGAGGCAAAAAAGCGTGCCGATTATGTGCGTAGTGTTTTTCAGAATAGTGATGTTCCCTTAGACAAAGTTAGTGTCTATTTTGGAGACGGTATTGCCTCTCTCGATACAATTCCAAAAGGCTCCCCTTCAAGCCAAGAGCTCGATTTAGCAGGTGTTGTAAATGTAGCAGATGTTGCCTTTGGTTCAGAAAGTAGGGTAACTATTTCTCCTGAGCAAATTATTGCATGGAATCCTGATATTGTTCTTGTAAATGGTGAGCCAAAAGAAGGGCTTTCACAATATACAGCGGTAGAGAACTTTTTAGCAAACCCAATCTACAAAGACTTAACTGCCGTAAAAGAAGGGCGTGTGTATGGCGTTCCAAAAACCCCGTTTAGTTGGGTAGGGCGCCCTATTGGTGTAAACCGTTTAATTGGCGTGCAATGGATAGAACACCTTGCCTATGGCACAAGTGATAAAGATTTTGAAAAGACCGTAAAAGAGTTTTACGAACTTTTTTATCATGTGTCACTCACCGATGAAGATATTACAAAATTAGGAATTAGGAATTAGGAATTACCTTATGGAAGCTCTTGTATCTGTAAAAATTAAAGGCTCTGAAATATTCTTTGGTAATGGAATTGCAGAGTTGTTAGAACATATTGATAAAACAGGATCTCTTACAGAGGCTTGCGGGGCAATGGACATGGCCTACAGTAAAGCGTGGAAAATAATAAAACGGGCTGAAAAAGAGCTTGGTTTTTTACTTGTTGAGCGAAAAACTGGTGGCCAAGGCGGTGGCGGAAGTATCCTTACGCAAGAAGGAAAAGATTTTTTGCAGAGATATATAAATTTTAGAAAGGACATTGAAGCACACGCAAACAAGAGTTTTACTAAGTATTTTTAATGCACTGTATTTAAAAGCAATCCCATAACATCCTTGAAAAAATTATTAATTTTTAATTATTAAATATCTACGTGTTTACTTTTTGCCATTGAATTGCTATAATTGTATCTATTGAGGATGTTTCCTCTCTTATAATTTGTAACCATATTTTAAAGGGGCAATTAATGAATGAATCGGCACAAATGGTGCCTTATCATTCATTTAGGAGTTTGCGTTGCAAACTCAATATAGTATGCCATTGTGTGCTATGCACAAATGGCTAAAAAAAATCGCGGATCAAAAACGGAAGTTTTTTCCCTTGATTTTTATAGGAGTAATAAATGATTAAAACAGTAAAAGATGTAGAATTAAACGGCAAGCGCATTGTTATGCGTGTAGATTTTAACGTGCCAATGAAAGATGGCGTAGTGCAAGACGATACTCGTATCCAAGCAGCACTTCCAACTATTAAGTATATTTTAGAACAAAGCCCACGAAGCTTAGTCTTAATGAGTCACTTAGGCGACCCTGCAAAAGATGCTAAAAAAGCAGAAGAAAAGGCTGCAAAAGACGGAAAGTCATTTGATAAAGAAGCATTTATCAATGGTAAAAACAGAATTAAACCTGTTTGCGA
>CAYJPS010000316.1:0-1647 GCA_964372135.1 uncultured Treponemataceae bacterium
GACTCTTCCATAATTTTGCCTGAGTTTTCAACGGCTTCTTGTACTTTTTGTACACCCATTTCTGAAGCACTGCCAAGCTCGCTGACGGTAACACCATTTTTGTCAAGAATGTCAGTTACAGATCTAATATTTGCTACCATTTCTTCTATAGAAGCAGATGATTCTGTAACACTTGCAGATTGTGATGCGATATTTTCGTCTAAGCTCTTAATGCCATTCATAATTTGTAAAACTGTAGCATGTGCTTCTTCCACACCTGCTGATTGGTTTTGCATTTGTTCTTTTACCGAATTAATAGAGCGAGAAATCTGTTCAATTGCAGTCGCTGCTCCATTTACATTTTCAGAAAGTCCTGATGCAATATGTTCTGAGTCTTCAGCAGTAGATCTAAAATGTGTAAAAAGTTTTTTCGTTTCTTGAAAAAATTTATTTAAATCTAGTGCTAAAAGTCCAAGTTCATCGCGGCTGTCATTTTCGTAATTTTCACTAGTATAATCATAAGCAGCAAGGGCTTGTGCAAAGTTTTGCATTTTTTTTATACGACTAGCTTGTTGAGCGCTAAAAATAGCATAGCTTCCAATTCCAAATGCAAGGCTTATAAGTGAATTGACTAAGCTAAAGTTAACAAATATTTCTACTATGCTTAGTCCATCATGGGGAATAAAAAAAGGAGCAAGTAAAACACATGTAAGTCCAACCATGCACATGAATGCTGTTATTATACCCTTAGGTAGTAATGGTAGAGCCATGTATTGTCCAATAAAAGGTAACACAGAAGAAGCCCATTTTTCATAATAGTACAAATAAATTATACCAAAAAAGTATGAGAGTAGAAAACAATCTCCAATACAAATTAATAATAGTGCTGCGCTGTTAATTGTTATTCCATTGCTTATTGCAAGATATTCAAAAATAAACCAACTTACCAAGCCAAACATTGATGATAGTACCAGAGTTCCCATGGTATTCTGCTTTGCCGCTTTATTTGCATTTATTAGAGATTCTTCTGAGCCATCATACTTTTTAACTTTATTGATGGTGGTAAAAAAATTAAAGGAATATGCTGAAATATAAATGACAAAGTACCCGAGATACAAGGGGTGTAAAAATATTTCAGATAAAAATACGGTATCATACAAACCAATTGAATACCCTTGACCCAAAAACAGCATGGGGGGTGCTAAGAGCGCTAAAAAAACAAATATTTTTGCCTTTCCTAAGCTTTTTTTGTCTTCCAGTTTTTCTAGAGTTGTGATTTTTTCTTCCATAAGACACACTACCTTCTTGTTGCTTAAATTAAGAATAAACATAATTTAAAATAAATTACATATACTTAATTCATTATAGCACAGACATAAAATAAAGAAAAGAAATAAAACCAAAAATACTTTAATTTTTAGTAATAAATTTCAAAAAAAAAGAAGAAATCTGTTTGATTTTGGTAATTGGATATGTTTTTTTTATTCGTATTTAATGGTAGTGATGTTCTTAAAATCAGCGAAAAAAAGCAACATTCCTCTTGACAAAAAGACTTAATATCTATATAGTAGTAAGACATCTCATTTTCAATAGGTGATACGCCTGTGAACTGATGTATGTTTGCCTCTATAGCTCAGTCGGTAGAGCGCAACCATGGTAAGGTTGAGG
>CAYJPS010000317.1:0-1644 GCA_964372135.1 uncultured Treponemataceae bacterium
AAGGAGATACTTACATGAAAAATAATCTAAAACAAATGCTTTTAGGAATATTTTTGGCTGTGGTTAGTGCATCCTCGTTTATCTTAGCCGATGAAGAGGATATCTTTGGGCTTAGCGGAATTGTACTTTTAGTGGTGGCAACCGTTATATTTATTAAAGGATTTTTAAGTGAAAATACTAAAGAAAAAAATCCATCTACACAAAACAACATAGGAGAAAAATAATGAAAACAACAGTATTAAACAAAAAATCAGGGATTGCTTTTTGCCTTATGCTTATAGCAATAACAATAATTGGTGGAGCAGAAATTTATGCTCAAGGCTCAAGTCAAAATAGAATTGGTGAAGAAAAAGCAAAGTCAATTGCTCTTGAACATGCAGGAGTAAACGAGAGCGATGTTGCACATATTATAAGTAGGCTTGATTATGACGACAGAAAAGAAGAATATGATGTAGAGTTTTGGGTTGGCAACATGGAATATGACTATGAGATTAATGCTCAAACAGGTGAGATTGTAAGTTTTGATCATAATGCAGAGTATAACTATGCTCCATCAACATCAACTTCTACAGATTATATTGGTGAAGAAAGAGCAAAAGCAATTGCCCTAAATGACGCAGGCGTAAGCGAAGATAAAACCCGTTCTATGAAAAGTAAGTTTGACTTTGATGACGGAAGGGCAGAATATGAAGTAGAATGGCGTGTTGGTAGAACAGAATATGATTATACAATTGATGCCGTAAGAGGCGCAATAATTGGAAAAGATATAGATAAGGATGATTGGTTCTAAAAGGAAGACATCTTTTTGCCTTTGTGATAGTATTCTAATGTGGAACATCACAGAGGGCGGGAAAGTAAATAGGGAGACCTGCGTGGATTTTACATATAAAAAGGCAACAATAGAGGATATAGATTTTTTAACAGAATCGCGTATTGAAGTGTTACGTGCTGCAAATGAGCTTTCGGATGATATTGATATGACTACTGTAAAAGAAGAAACCTATCGATACTACCAAGAAAATTTGGAAAACGTACAGCATTGTGCCTATCTTGTGTTTTGTAATGATGAGTTCGTTGGTGCAGGTGCAGTAAGCTTTTTTGAAGTTATGCCAACGTACCACAACCCAAGCGGTAAAAAAGCATACATTATGAACATGTATACAAAACCAGCCTATAGAAGACAGGGCATTGCATACAAGGTGCTTGATTTATTGGTAAACGAGTCAAAAAAGAAAGGCATACACTGTATTACCTTAGAAGCAACAAAGGCTGGAAAACCGCTTTACGAAAAGTACGGGTTTGTTAGTATGAAAGATGAAATGGAATTGGCTAGGGATTAATAATTCTCCCTCATTTCTTCCAACAATCCCTTCACCTTTTCCCGTACACTCGCTGGCTCAATCACAGTCATAAATGCCCCATACGATAAAATATCGCGGTATAAGTACTCGTTGTCGGCCTTTTCAAATGTTACGGTGTAGGTTCCATTATCATTTTCGACAATGTCCTTTTCAAAAAAATCATCAAAAATACGATACTTTTGCGAAGCATCAATTTTTGCCGTAACGGTAATTTTGGGAGGGTTTAAGTAATCTTTGTGGTGCTCAATTTTTTCGTTTCGAGCTTCAAACACTTCACTGGATA
>CAYJPS010000318.1:0-1606 GCA_964372135.1 uncultured Treponemataceae bacterium
ATACCACATGGGCCAAGAGGCTCAGAGATCATTGTTATTAACGCGTTCAAGGTAAAATGGTTACTAAAGGAATACCCTTGGTAGCTTCAAATCACGAGCATTTTAGTGTATTACTCAACACTCAAAAGAATACTTATGAAAACAGATTTAATATAGTGCGTCCAATGCTTTTAGCTACCTCAACTCCTTTTTTTACCGTTGAACCCACATGTCTAATAATCGATACAACTTTTTCCCTAATAATTTGTGTTCCTTTTACACAAGTCGATCCGACAGCCGAACCTGCAAAATAGCCTATGCTACTTCCTAAAAATCCGCCTACCATACTTCCTATAGGACCAAAGACAGTTCCAATGGTGGCTCCTATTACTCCAATATCAGAACTTGCCATTACTCCAGCAATCGTTGCCAGTGAAAGTTGTTCTGCTTTGTAAAAACCTTCTTTCAGTGACAATTCACCTGTACCGATCTTATAAATAATTTTTGAATTTTCAATAGCAACAGTACTCATGGTTGCAATTATAGTAGCCGGAGTTCCTTTTGGAATAAACTCTAGAAGCTGTTTCTCAGAAGCAATTTTTATAGCACCTGCAACTATAACAAGTAAACGGATCAAATATGGAGGAAAAAAACAATTCTTTTTTAACTGAAGCTTGTCGTTGATTTTTTGATAGTTCATCTACAATTTGTAGCTCCATTACTTCGTTAGTAAGTTGCTCATATCGAGCAAAATAATTTTGTATTATCTTACTATGTTTTTGCTCAGTTTCTGTAGTTTGTTGAAAAAGATTTTTTTTATCTCTTTCATAATTCAATATTGAAATTTTGTATTCTAAAGTTTCCGGGTCTTCATCTATCTGAAATATATCGACTAAACTTTTTAGAATGACCTTTTGGTCATCAGAATTTATAGCGTTAACTTTTTCTAGTTCTTCTTTATAGTCACGAACTTCAAGCCATTTGTGTAAAAGTTTATTGTCGTAGTATGAAAGAACATTTTCTAAAGAAAAATTCTCTTGTAAATCTTCAATTGTCCGTATGGATTTCCATCACATCTTAAATTAAACTTTATTACTTTTGACATCCATAACGCTCCATTTTTGATAGGATAGATCATATAAACGCTCTTTAACAATAAAACTTGACTCACCAAACAAACATCTATGTATTTTAAGCTTAGTTGTAATTAAGGTTAAGCATGATCTGCTTATAAGCAAATAACATGATTATGCCCTCAACAATATATACACACAACAAATAAAATTTTTCGGATACGCGAAATATAAGACTCCCCCTCACTCACAAAGTCATATGTTTCAAGAAGTTTTCCAATTTTAATATTTTGGTTATATGACAAAACTTCCTCTTTTACGAATGAAATTCCTGAACTTTGACAACCAGTTACAAAAAAAATCATCAACACCAGAACCAACCTAAAGTTTAGCATACTATCTCCTTTTCTAAATTGAAATACAATTCATAATAAAACACTACTTCTATAGTAAATTATCAGAACTGATTTAATTTGTCTATAAAAAGAGATTTTATTCCTGATGATTACATGATGTACCTTATAGAGTAAATTGTGATTTTGTTTATAACCTAC
>CAYJPS010000319.1:0-1604 GCA_964372135.1 uncultured Treponemataceae bacterium
AAGTGCCGAGTATATAATGACAAACGGAAATGCGAAAATAATTCTTTGCGAGAGGGGTATACGCACGTTTGAGACGGCTACACGCAATACCTTAGACCTCTCAGCGATACCAGTGTTGCGTGAGAAGACACACTTGCCCGTGGTTGTTGACCCAAGCCATGCTACAGGCAAGCGGCGCTATGTGTCACCTATGTCCATGGCGGCTGTGGCAGCGGGTTGTGACGGTCTATTAATAGAGGTGCATAATAATCCCGCTGAGGCCTTGTGTGATGGTGCACAATCAGTGGGGACCGATACATTTGCAAAACTTTCGGATAATATAAGAAGCCTACAAGCTCTTATGAACAGTCTAAACGATTAAAAAAACAAATCAGATGCTATCAATGCAATGACAGGCATATGTATAAGAAAAGAGGAGACTACAATTAAGTAGTCTCCTCTTTGCAGTCTGTCAAAGAAGTTATGATTAAGAATCCTCGTCCTTTGCCGAGCAAAGATTTTTCTAAAATCACGGCGAGTTGCCTGGTCTGATTTTAGAAAAATGTTAGATTTTATCTGAGGCGGGGCGTGCACACGCCTCAGATTCTTATAGAGGCTCGCAAGCCGAGAACTCCTTTTGGCGAAAAACCTGTTTTTCGCCAGTCTAAAAAGAGGAGACTACAATTAAGTAGTCTCCTCTTTGAATATTAACTATGGCGAAGAAATAAATTACTTATGATTATATCCTGTCCATATGCACATAATCATAGCGAAAACTGCGAGATAAGACCAAAACTTATGTTGTTTCATTTTCAGCAACCTCCAAAAAAATTAGTTTATCTTCCTTCTTCATCATGGGTTTAGCGGATGCAAGTGTAAGGGTGATTGTTGAAACATTGTGAAGCCATGCAGAAGTGCCGGCAGTGATGGTACCAAAGATACCGAGAATAATGAGCGCGGTATTGAAAGAAACTATCAGACCGTATTGTCTGTAGATTTTACGCATGAGTTTCTTTGAGAGTCTACGTACTTCGACAATTTTCGTAAGCTCGTGCGATAGTACAGAAATATCCGCAACCTCTCTGGCGATATCAGAGGAGCCGTTAAGCGTAAGTGAAACATAGGCAACACTGAGTGCGGGGGTGTCGTTGATGCCATCACCAACCATGAGTATGTTATGCCCATCTGCTTTAAGTTTTTCTACTATTTCAGCTTTACCGTCAGGGAGCACAGAGGAATAGTACTTATCGATTCCAAGCAAGTTACTTATATATTTTGCGTTACTTTCACCATCGCCTGTGATCATGATAATATTTTTTATCCCTTCACGCCGGAGCATGTCTAAAGTAAATTTTGCATCATCTCTCGGTGGATCGTTAATACAGATAATACCGATCAGCTCACCGTCGACTGCGAGGTATACTGCGCTGTCGCTACCGATTTCTTCGTTTATCCACTCGGAACTTTCTTCAGGGTAAGGTACATTTTCATCTTCGAAAATGAAGTGTTTACTACCGATTACAGCGTGCGCACCTTTGTAGCGGCTCGCAATACCGTGTGCTACGATGTACTCGACCTTGCCGTGGTCTTCTGGGTGGTGGATGCCTCTCAACTTAGCTGCACTG
>CAYJPS010000320.1:0-1603 GCA_964372135.1 uncultured Treponemataceae bacterium
TAGAATTAAAAGACCCTTCGACTACGCTCAAGTAGTGACACGAACCGAAAAAGGATATAACATGTTTGAAGATTTACTGAATGCATTTCAAAATTATAGACTCAATAAAACACGTACTATTTTATCGCTATTGGGTGTAATTATAGGTGTTGCCGCAGTTATTGTTATTACAACTTTGGGGCAAAGTGCAACGGCAAATATGGCCGCTACCTTTGGTGATGAAGGCCTCGATATTTTAGAAATTAGACGGGGTATGGCTGTTCGAGCCTCACGCGGCGCAATAGTATTAAACTTTGATGAAGCTTTTAGAGAGGACATTTGGAATAATACCGAAAACCTTGATGCAATCTATTTTGAAAATAATTTGAGCTCAACATTACGCTATGGACTCACCGAATATTCTGGGACTGCTAAAGCTATTGAAGAAGGGTATTTACAAAGCGTTGGAGCAGAACTTGCAGATGGCGAGTGGTTTAGTATTACTGATGATGAACTAGGTATGCAAAAAATTATTCTAGGACACGATGTAGCTGAAACTTTTTTTCCCGATGAAAGCGCTGTTGGAAAAACTCTTATGCTCGATGTTTCAAGTGGAAGCGCTAGAAATAAGTTCTTTGGATTTGAAATAGTTGGCGTTCTTAGCGACAAAGAAGGAAGCGGCTGGGAAGATTTTAATTCGTCTTATTATATTACTCAAGGCTTTTACGAAAAAAAAGTTCAACCTAACGCAAACGCAGCAGGTGTAAAAATAAAGGTGACAAGTCAAGACTATACAACTGAAGTATCTGAACAAATTGAAGCCTATGTTGAAAGTTTATACAATTCTGAAGATGTTCTTTATGTGTGGTCTATGGCAAGTATGCTCGAAAATTACAACGAACTTATGACTACCATGAGCCTTTTACTTTCGAGTGTTGCAGCTATTTCCCTTTTAGTTGGAGGGATAGGCATTATGAACATTATGATTGTTACCGTAACAGAGCGCAAAAAAGAAATAGGTATTAGAAAAGCATTGGGTGCAACACCCTTCGCTATTCGAAGCCAATTTTTGGTAGAATCCGCTGCAATTACTCTTATTGGAGGATCTCTTGGAATAATACTTGGGCTTATCTTAAGTTTTATTGCAACGAGAGTACTCGGTTGGGTATTTGGCATACAATGGATTGCCGTTTTACTTGCCTTTTTATTCAGTGTTTTTGTTGGTATTTTCTTTGGGTATCACCCAGCATCAAAAGCATCAAAGTTAGATCCAGTGGAGGCATTGGCAAGTGAGTAGGGAAAGTTTACAAAAAAAGAGGAATATATTTTCTCAAAAGCTTGTTCCTCTACACGCCAAATTAGGCATCCGTAATTCATATCTAGGAATTATTCAGTAGCCATTCTAAAGCGTGTATTTGCATAATGCCGTTGTGATTTGTGTGGGGTACATTATCCATGGTTAATAAAAACTTGGGGTTATGATTATTTACTTTTTCTAACGACAGAAGTTCTCGCTCCAAGGTTTTTTCATCCATTACACTTAAAGCCACTTGGTAGTATTCGACCGTAGCACCCTTTATTGCAACAAAGTCAATTTCTAAATTATCAACTTTTCCAATATATA
>CAYJPS010000321.1:0-1602 GCA_964372135.1 uncultured Treponemataceae bacterium
CTTGAGAAGCCCTTAGCACCGCATGGTGCATTCGGAGGGAGGGAACGAAATGTCAGAGATACACATTAAAGAAAACGAGTCTCTTGATAACGCGCTGAAGCGTTTTAAGAGGAGTTGTGCAAAGGCAGGCGTAATGTCCGATTTGCGCAAGAAGGAGTATTATCAAAGCCCAAGCGTGAAGCGCCGTAAGAAATCAGAGGCAGCACGCAAGAATAAGAGTAAGCGCTACAATTAAGGGCGCACTTCTTAAAAAGTAATACGGGTAGACCTAAGGTCTACCCGTTTCTTTTATTATAAACCATCTAATAATGTAATACACCGTACAAACTAATGTTTGTACGGTGTATTTGTGTTCTTATGGCTTTATTTCATAGGTTCTGTTATAAGAGAGAAGTTCCAAGAAGTCATCTGCTGACATAGGTTTCTCGAAGTAGTAACCCTGAGCGAAATCACATTTGATTTCTCTCAGCCAGAGTGCTTGAGCAAAGGTTTCAACACCCTCGGCAACAACCAGCATGTCAAGATGTTTTGCCATGCTGATTACATCGGCTACCACGACATTACTCTTGCCACCTTGATCCTTAAGATCGAAGAAAGCCTTGTCAAGTTTGAGTACATCAGCCTCTATTGAGCTGAGCCTGTTCAGAGAGGAAACACCGGCGCCGAAATCGTCGATGGAAATGTGGAAGCCGAGCTTTTTGAGCTGTTTAACTCTCTGCAGGAACTTTGACTCGTCACCTATTATGGCACTCTCTGTGACTTCAAATTCAATCTCATTAGTTCTAACGCCATGCCTGTCAATGATGTCGCTAATACGAGTGATTATGGTGTTATCTGTGATAGAGAAGGCAGAGAGGTTAACTGAGATACGCGGAAGGTTGACTGCTCTGCCGTTTCTTATGATAAACTTACAGACTTCCTCCAAAACATACATGTCAAGGTTAGAAATGAAGCCATTACCCTCAAAGACGGGTATGAAAGCATCGGGATAGATCATGTCACCCAGTCTGGGTTTCCAACGCACGAGAGCCTCAGCACCGCCAATTTGTAGGCTGCCAAAGTCGATCTTAGGCTGATATACGACGAAAAACTCCCTATCGGCTAGCGCCTGTTCCATACGGAAAGTGAAGTTTATTCTATCGTCATACAGCTTGCCCATAGCCTCGTCATATGTGATGAAAGTGGTTACATGCTGTCCCTTACCCTTTGTTCTCGCATTATCGGCACGCCCTATAACATTGGTAATGCTATCCTTTGGATTATTGACGATAACATTTCCGAAAGACATACTGATATTATATTTGTCGCCTATGACATCGCGTATAGCGGGCAATATAAATTGCTCATAGATAACAGTCAAGGGGTCGCCGTCGATGACACGTCTGAGTACTAGAAATCTTTCGCCTGCTCTACGTGTGATAAGCGTGGGTGTACCTTCAAATGCTTTTTTAAGTGCCGATGCAACAGCCTGTATTACACTTGTACCTCTATCGGTGCTGTAATAGGTATTTATGGCTTTGAACATATCGATGTCGAGAGAAATCATTTCATATTCTCCGGGATTACTCGACTCAATGAGCTCCTGAGCCATCTCACTGAACT
>CAYJPS010000322.1:0-1600 GCA_964372135.1 uncultured Treponemataceae bacterium
CCAAAAATTGATCCTAAAAAAAATAACTACGAAAAATTTAAAGGATTTTACGGCGGATTCATTCTTATTTTTACCATTTTTATGTCTCTTATGTTTGGAGTTCTTGTAACAAATGCACTCATACCAAATGCTATCGATGTTACACTTTTTGTATGTATTACAATTGGAATTCTTTTTATGTTTCTTGGAAATTATATGCCGAGGGCTAAGCAAAACTACACTTTTGGCATTAAAACGCCGTGGACATTATCAAATGAAAAAGTATGGAACAAAACACATCGAATTGCAGGTTTTTGCTTTTTCCTTTCAGGCCTTATTTTTATTATTATTCCGTTTACCTCAAGCTGGGTTTCAATTGTGTTATTTATAAAAGCTATATTGATTGTAGCAGTAATTCCTGCTCTTATGTCGTATATCTATTTTAAGCAAGAAAAGAAAATTGAAACAATATAAAAGCTTTAGACTCGGGCTCTTTGCAAAAAGAGCTCAAGACTAAAAGACATTTTTTTCTGAAAAATTTTATATAAATTCTTTAAACTAGCATCTTCTTACATTGAAACATTGCTCATAAAGTGATAAAGTTGAAGTATCAGCTTGCCTTTCACAATGTTTATGATTCCTCATTAAAAAAAGGATAGAGCAATGAGTTCACAAAAAGACATGAGCGAAAAGTTAATTGACCGCAGGTTTAATATTCCAAGCTATGACCAATACCTTATAGACAATCAAGAAAAGAAATTTAATAAAATTTGCATAAATGAAATAGTAAATGCAGATATGCTCATTGCAACATTTGGTGAAGAAAAATTCAATAGAATATGTACTCAAATATTACACGCAGGGAATGAAGCATACAAACAAATGGGCATAGACCACCTAATCTCTGTATATATTTATAATTATAAAAGCTTTATAGCAGTTGCAAATGAAGATATGGATGATGATGTGTTTTTCAATTTAATGCACACAAATTATGAACATTATAAACTGTATAGATCAAAGGAGACTCGAGTTGGAGGCATTTCACGATTTTTCGTTGCTTCTGGAGACAATCTTATAAACCGTGTAAAATGTGCATCCTATGTACATCAATTTAACCAGGACAATTATATTGTTGTGCAAGACGAAAAAGAGCAATTAGAAAAAAAACATGAAAAAAACCTTGAAATCTTTGAGCTAATTCCATTTGCATTAACTAACGATAAGCTTATTCCGTATTACCAAGGAATTTATTGTAACAATTCTGGCTCTATTACAAAGTATGAAGCGTTAATGAGAATCATCGATAAAAACGGTAGCGTCCGCACTCCCGATTATTTCTTAAACTCATCAAAAGAACTTAAACTATATTTGCCAATAAGTAGAGCCTTACTTGATAAAGCAATGAGTGATTTTGAAGATAAAGAAAGCGAGCTGGCACTCAATATTTCGCTGTTTGATATTCAATCGAAGGATTTTAAAGATTGGTTTCTTAAAAGAGTAAAAAACCACCCCGACCCGTCTAAAATAACAATAGAATTTGTTGAGACAGAAAATTACAATGATGAAAAAGAGCTAGAAAGTTTTTTAAAAGACGTGAGAAAAATAGGTTGTAAAATTG
>CAYJPS010000323.1:0-1595 GCA_964372135.1 uncultured Treponemataceae bacterium
TGAACTGCCCTGGTGGTATGATAGCTTATAAAATGGAGCCTCATTCATATAAAGAGTTGCCAATGAGAGTTGGTGAAATAGGCTTTGTTCACCGCCATGAATTATCAGGGGCTTTAAATGGACTTATGAGAGTTCGTGCCTTCCATCAAGATGATGCTCATATTTTCATGACAGAAGCGCAAATCTCTGACATCATTAAAGAAACAATAGCTTTATACGATGAAGTGTATACACAGCTTGGCCTAACTTATAAAATCGAGCTTTCAACAAAGCCAGAAGATTCAATGGGCACACAAGAGCAATGGGATATAGCAACAAAAGGCTTACAAGACGCCCTTGACGACTTAGGTATCACTTACCGCATAAACGAAGGCGATGGAGCATTCTACGGTCCTAAAATCGACTTCCATATCCAAGATGCCCTATCAAGAACATGGCAGTGTGGTACTATCCAGCTTGATATGCAACTTCCTGAAAGATTTGAGCTTGAATACACAGGTCAAGACGGTGAAAAACACCGCCCAATTATGCTACACCGCACTTGTTATGGTTCTATTGAAAGATTTATCGGTATCTTAATTGAGCATTTCGCAGGCGACTTTCCTGTATGGCTAACACCTACACAGGCAGTAGTTATCCCTGTAAGTGAAGCTCATAGCGAGTATGCGCATAAGGTAAAAGATGAGTTAGAAAAAGCTGGTGTGAGAGTTTCAGTTGATGATAGAAACGAAAAAATGGGTTATAGAATTCGTGAAAACCAATTACAAAAAGTGCCTTACATGCTTGTAGTTGGCGATAATGAAATCGCAAACAACTCTGTTTCTGTAAGAGATAGAAAAGAAATTTTATCTGGCGAAATGAATGTTGTAGACTTTAAAGATAATGTTTTAAAACAAAGCAAAGAGCGCTCATTATAATTAAATAAAACAAAAAAATGGCTTATTTCTAAGCCATTTTTTTTAGGAGAATTATATACGAAAACACTGAATATGACGTATTATTATTTACAGATTTTCTACACCTTTAGTATACTATTAAAATGTGAATAAAGCTTGTACTATTCTTGTTTAAAAAGTAAAACATACATTTTTCACATTATTCTTTTAAAAATTCACCCTTGTTCATTATTTACTTTTTCAAAATCTTCTAATAATTCTATATCACTAACATTTACTTGCAATGGGTATGACTCCATAATTTCTCCAGAGTAATACACCACAATCTCATCACCTACAACAAACTCTTGCTGTGAAATAGATAAATTAACACTCACTTTATCACCTGATGATAAAATATGTTCTTGGTCAGCATTCACATCTACAATAGCTGATTTTTCATCTATTTCACTTATTACACCTTTGAATATGGCGATTGAGTCAACTACTTCTTGAGAATTTATATCCTCGCTTTCTTTTTCGCCTGAGCAGGCTGTAAAAGTAAAACTGCAAAAACATATAGCTAATGCAAATATAAGTATCCTTTTCATAAGTATTCCCCCTATTAAAAAAAATTATTAAAAATATTATATCAATACAATTTTAAAAAAACAAATAAATTAGCTTATTGTTTTAATTTTTTAATAATTTATCAAAAAA
>CAYJPS010000324.1:0-1580 GCA_964372135.1 uncultured Treponemataceae bacterium
GCATCACTTACAAGATTTCCAAGGGCTGTTTCTTCTTTGCGACTTAATCTGTCACCAGCATCAAACATTTCACTTGTTACCATAACAACGTCTTGCAAGCTTTCATTTGCAATATCTACATACGGTTGAATGAGAGCAACAGCTTCTGCATCTGGAGGGAAGGCATCTGTTGTGATTGCTACTGGCATCCAGTTATAAGCTATGATTTCACCATTTTTAATGGTTAAATCCATTTTACCTACATATTTTCCCCATTCGTTTGCACTAACGAGGATTGCACCGTTTTCTTCTACCGCCGTTTCAAAATATGTGTGAGAGTGTCCGTCAATAAAAATATCAATTCCGTCTACTGCTGCGATAACATCATTTGAAGTAGTAAAGGTTTCTGATTCTTTTACAGTTCCAAGGTGTCCAAGTGCTATAACTATGTCAACTTTTTCTTTCTTTCGAAGAACATCAACCATTTTTTTAGCAGCTTCAATTTCACTAATAAATTCAAGAGAATCTGAAGGGCTTGCAATTACTTGAGTTCTGTTTGTAGTGAGTCCAAAAACACCCACTCGAAAACCGTCATAATTTTTTATTATGTATGGTTCAACAAAATAGTCATTACCTTCCATTATATTTGCAGAAAGCCAAGTAAAGTTTGACATATCTACTTGGTTCACCATTTTTTCATGTGTTCCGTCAAACTCGTGATTTCCAAGGGTAACTGCTTCATAACCCATTAAGTCATAAGCTTTGATATCAACTTCAGCACCAAACATGTTTGAAATTGCAGAACCAGTATTTATATCCCCTGCATCAAGAAGAAGTACATTTTCAGTTGTCGCGCGCACTTCTTTTGCAAATGTTGCCCTTTCTGCTAACCCACCTTCACCATCTTTGGCAAGAACTGCTCCGTGGTGGTCATTTGTGTGTAAAATAGTTAATGTGTATTCTGCATTTGGATCCCTTTGAGGTGCAGTTACACAGCCAAAAACTAGTGCTACAAGTAGAATAATACCTGCTATACGAAATGTTTTTTTCATTTTTTCCTCCAAGAAAAAAATCTGTGATGTAATAAAACTGTACTAACAGTACTACATTAATTACAACATAGAATGATGCTCTTGTCAATTAGCTAGAGAAAATATTTTGATGGATTTTCGAGGGTTTTACGTGGGTTTTACGTGGAGTTAATACCATGCAGATAGTAAAAGAGGAGGAGACTTTTTCTCCTCCTCTTTATGGTTAATTTTTTTACTTTTAGCAAGAGGAAAGTAACATTAAAAGAATACTCCGTCCTTGCTAATTTTATATACAGAACATAAACCTAACCTTTAATACCTGAGCTTGTAATTCCTTGTACATAGAATTTTTGAAACGGTAAAAACAGAAAAAGCGGTATTAGCGCTGAAATCATTGAAGCTGCATATAGTGCTGACCACAAAGTGGTTCTTTCTTGTTGAAAAGCACCAAGCGCTATCTGTATCATACGTACGTCTTCTCCCCTCCCTACAACCAATGGCCAAAGATAAGAATTCCATTGACCCATAAAAATCATGAGTCCTGCTGTAACAAAGACAGGTATAGATAAT
>CAYJPS010000325.1:0-1579 GCA_964372135.1 uncultured Treponemataceae bacterium
ACCCACCCACTGGCGGCTATTTAATACAAACCTGTTTTACAACAGCAAGTGTTGTTGCAAGAGGGACACAGTTATAATTCATGCTTTTTATTGCGACTATGTGCTATCTCATAAACTTCATCATCGGCTCTTGCTCCAATAACAACGATGAGCATAGTAGTTTTAGTTTTTATTATTTTGTAAACAATACGAATACCTGCATTTTTAATTTTTATCTTTAATAAGCCTGATAAATTAGTATTGTTTTTATTTCCAAGGGGCTTTCCGTACCCTCCCTCATAATTTGGCAGAGGATTTGTTTGTACTTTTTTAATTGCCTTAGAAACAAGTATCTTTTGGTTTCCTGCAAGTTTATCTAGATCTTTTTGAGCCTCTGGTAAAAAAGCTGCGTCCCACTTACTCAAACTCAACCTCATCGAAGGCTTCCAAATCTTTTTCAGTTATTCCTAAGTCCGCAAAAACTTTTTCACCTGCTATTGTTTGTGACTCATCATAGGTTGCCAAGCGCTCATTTGCAATTGCTATTAATCGGGCATCATTTATTTCGTCCATTAAATTCATGTATTCATCGGGGGAAAGAAGCACGCATTCCGCTGTGTTATTTTTCATAACAACTTTTGCACCAGTTGTTTTTACATCGTCAAAAATTTTCCCTGCAAGGCCTCTATTAAAAAGGGAAATTGAAATGGTGTTTTTTATTGCAGTTGACATATCTAACATAATGTATACCTCTATATAAAATATAACTCACAGCAGTTAATTTGTCAATATATTTACTGCTATTTTTAGCTTATATTTTTTATTCCATTGTTATTTCGACCAAAGCGGAGAAATCTCTTCTCGAAAAAGACCTCTCGACTACGCTCGAGGTGATGCGAAGTTATTAGTAATTATATCAGTTCTTCCATTTTCTACTTTTACTTTTCCAGAACAAACTAAATTAACCGCTTTTGATAGAATTTTGTGTTCAATTTGTAGTACCTTTGCAGCTATTTCTTTCGGTGTTTCATCTGTAAGGGGTATACTTTCTTGTAAAATAATTTCGCCGGTGTCTACGCCTGCATTTACAAAGTGCACGGTAGCTCCAGTAAGTTTTACACCAGCTTTATACACTGCTTCGTGCACTTTTTCGCCATAAAACCCCATGCCACAAAATGAGGGAATAAGAGAAGGATGAATATTAATAATTTTATGAGGATATTTTTCAACTATACTTTCAGGAATTATCGATAAATAGCCAGCCAAAACAATAAGGTCTATTTTGTATTCTTTTAATAGTCGTAAAATCTCATCATTTCTTTTATCGGCAAAGTTTTTTTTGCCAACCCAAAAAGCATCAATATTCGCATTTTTTGCGCGCTCTAAACCAAAAGCACCTTCCCTGTCAGAAATAACAAGTTCAATTGAGTAGCAATCACTTTTTGCATCGATGAGGGATTGTAAATTACTTCCCCCACCCGAAACAAGAACAGCTATTCGCATAATGTTACGCCTTTTTCGCCTTCAATTATTTCGCCAATTACCTTTGCTTTTTCACCGTGTTTTTCTAAAATAGACAAGGTTTTTTCTACGTCACACT
>CAYJPS010000326.1:0-1574 GCA_964372135.1 uncultured Treponemataceae bacterium
GCCGAAGTAACGGCAAAAGTATGTTCCGGCGCGTTGTAATGTTCGGAGACGTTGAGCTTACCGTTCACAGTGCGGGCGAGCTTTTAAAGCGTGCGCCCGACTACGACTACTTACTCTCACCCGAGGCAAAGTCGATACCTCTTCTCTACGAAATGGCTCGTCAGAGTGGTGCGGAGAAGTATTTTGTAGCTCGCAAGGGCACGAAGGCGTACATGCAAGAGGTATTCGAGATTGAGTACAACTCCATCACCACTAAGGGTAAGCAGAAGCTTTATATGGACGGTGTCGAGGCGAAGCTCATGAAGGATAAGCGTATACTTATTATAGACGATGTCATTTCAACAGGTGAGTCGTTAAACGCTGTAGAGCAGCTTGTATTAAAAGCCGGCGGCATGGTAGTCGGACGTATGGCTGTTCTCGCCGAAGGTAACGCCATTAACAGGGAGGACATCATCGTGCTCGCTCCCCTGCCTCTGTTTAATGCCGACGGTACGCCCATAGAGGGTTAAATCTATATGAATTAAAACAAGGGATAACTTTTAAGTTATCCCTTGTTTTAGAAAATGGAGGAAAGTGCAATGAAAAAGTTATTAACTTTAGTATTAGTTTTCGTTCTCATATTCTCCGTGTCGGGCTGTTCTCAGGACGAAGCGTATGAAATGTCCGTTAAGCCGAGTGAGTTTTCCGCAGAGACTACGAAGGTATTGGACTTATTCGCTCATGACTTGCAGTTTTATGATATTAAGCTTGACGAGACCGCAAAGTCGTTTGAAATCACTCTTTGGCTTTATAAAGATGGGCAGTGGGAGTCATCGGGCGGATCTATGGGCAATGTTGAGTGGTTGGGCGATCAGATTGCCATAAGGCTCACGGAGACCGAGTTTGAGCTAATTACGATTACAGAGACAGGTAACGGTCGTTCCACGCACCCGACAGTAGACACCGATTTTGAAAATTCCTTGGGAATTTTGTATTCTCGAATAGACTATGAAGCCCCGATAACACTGAACACGGAAATTCCTCTTTGGGTCGTATACGGGAGCACAGAGCCCGAAATGGCGAGCATTAACCTTGCCGAAGATTTCAGGAACATTGAGTGCAACGCCGGAATGGCGGTTACTCTCACCGTCTCCGACGAGCTTGTGGGGTAACCCCCTCGTCCTTGGCGTACAAAGATTTTTAATATGAAAAAGACACTGCATTTAAAATGTAGTGTCTTTTCGATTTTTATTCCTATTAAATATCAACAACAGAAGCAAAATGGGTATCTACAACACATCTGTGCCGCACAGAGTCCCAGACACAGTCTATCAACCCTCAAAGCACCGCCGCTAAAACCTCTGCTGTAACCTGTATACACATTGCCACCGTGCTCTATACTGTTTAGCAGTTGGCGATACTCCATATTACCCGGCTCCATCTCAACCGCACGTTTAGCGTACTCAAGTGCACTTATCTTATTGCCTACACCCACATTTGCAAGTGCCGCCAAAAAGAACCAACGTGCATTTCTATCGCCTACACTCACGCCCGAGAGTGCGTTCATCGCCTCCCTATAGTGCCCTACTCTTATA
>CAYJPS010000327.1:0-1570 GCA_964372135.1 uncultured Treponemataceae bacterium
GGCAGTTTTTGCCTTTAGCCTTAGAATTGTACAGCGCTATATCCGCAAGTTTATACATCTGCTCAAACTCGACAGAGTCATCCATCGTAGCTATACCTATACTTGCAGATATATCTACCTTAACCCCACCTTGTTCATGCGTCTTACGAAACGCTACACCAACTTCCTCCGCCTTTTTAATCAACACTGCCTTGTCTTTATAGTTACGCAAAAACACGAAAAACTCATCTCCGCCCACGCGCCCTAATATATCACTCTTTTGGAAAATGCCTCTCAAGGCACTGCCCAACTGTGATATGACCGCATCGCCGTACAGATGTCCGAAACTATCATTTATGCTCTTAAAATTATCTATATCTATTATCATGAGCGCACCCGTCGTCAGCTTCCCCTTGACACTTAACTGTTTTTGGATCTGCTCTTCCGTCGCCCGCTTATTTAACAAGCCGGTCAGACCGTCGTTTCTGCCCATGCGTTCTGTCATCTCTATAAATTCATAAAGCTGAACATATGAACGCACACGAGCAAGCACTATTCGCTCTATAAACGGCTTTGTTATATAGTCAATAGCGCCTAAACTAAAGCCACGCTCCTCGCTCTTAGCATCATTAAGACCCGTTATGAATATTACAGGTATACGACTGTACTCATCGCCCGATTTCAGCTTCTCTATTATAGCGAAGCCATCCATTTCGGGCATGACCACATCGAGCAAGATAAGTTTTGGATCAGTCTCCTCTAATACACTGAACATCTCCATACCGCTACTTGCACAGAACACCTCATATTCATTTTGCAATATATTGCGAAGCACTGCCTGATTCATCAAGCTATCGTCTACTATCAAAACCTGAGCTTTATCCATTTTTCGCCTCCAATACAGTATTAGACTCGCTCTATTGCCTATTCTATCCCGACTTTGTAAAAACAAGCCCGCAAGTTACTGCCTGCGGACTCATTTAATGATAACTCATACAGTGGCTAGCATAGCACCTAGAGTCATCTCTATTAACTCATTTAAAGTCATACCCAGTCTCTCAGCGCCATTATTTATCGTCTCGCGCGAGCAGCCTGCAGCAAACTTCTTATCTTTAAATTTCTTAGCAACCGACTTAACTTCCATGCCGTCCAAGCCGGTAGGTCTCATGAGCGCCGCCGCTCCTATAAGTCCTGTCAATTCGTCAACGGCATACAGTACATTTTCCATCTTAGTCTCAGGCTCCACGTCATAACATATTCCGTACCCGTGGCTGATCACCGCATGTATCATCTCATCGTCTATCTCGTGCTCAGCGAGTAGTTCCTTTGCCTTTGCACAATGTTGCTCCGGCCACATCCCGAAATCTATATCATGCAAATAGCCCACAGCCTCCCAAAATTCTTCACGGCCGGGATCAAATTCCTTGGCTAAATATCCCATTACCTTCCCCACTGTTCGTGCATGATGTATATGAAACGGCTCCGTATTATACTTTTTAGTAAGCTCCAAGGCCTGCTCGGGTGTTGGAATATATGACATAATTTTGCACCTCCGAATTTTCTAAAATTATATACACATTTTCACAAAAAT
>CAYJPS010000328.1:0-1525 GCA_964372135.1 uncultured Treponemataceae bacterium
TGTTGTTGAAGAAATTGTTGCTAGTGGTGTAAAACCAGAGCTTGGTGGTGAAGAAAGAAATGTAACTGCGCTTTTTTCTGACATAAAAGCATTCTCTTCTTTCTCAGAACAGCTTTCTGCAACACAACTTGTTGATATTTTGAATGAATATCTTACCGCGCTAAGTGATGAAATACTTGTGCAACGTGGTACAATTGATAAGTATATTGGAGACGCAATAGTTGCTATTTTTGGTGCTCCTATCCCAATGGAAGATCATGCATGGCGTGCGTGTGTTTCTGCAATTAGAATGAAACAAGCAGAAGAAAAGGTTAATGAAGGACTCAAAGAAGTTAATGAACAATTAGTAGCCAACGGCAAACCTGCAATTGCTATACAAACACGTATTGGTTTAAATACTGGTGATATTGTTGTTGGAAACATGGGCACTCAAAAAAAGATGAACTATACAATGATGGGCGATGATGTTAACCTTGCTGCTCGTTTAGAAGGTGTAAATAAATCCTACAGTTCATGGATTTTAATTTCTGAAACTACATGGGTTGCTGCTAATTCTGGTGAAAATGAAGGTAAGCTTCTTGGCCGCCGCTTAGATCGTGTTCGTGTAGTTGGACGATCAACTCCTGTTCAGCTTTATAATATAGTTGGATTAATGGATGAAATTTCACAAGAACAAAAAGACTGTGTTGCTGTATTCCACAGAGGACTTGATTTATACTTAGAGAAAAACTTTGTAGAAGCAAAAAAAGTTTTCCAATCTGCTCTTAAAATATATCCAGATGATGGGCCTTCTACTGCATTTCTTGTGCGATGTGATGGATATATCAAGAAAGCTCCTCCTTCTAACTGGGATGGCGTTCTTAATATGACTTCTAAGTAGGAGCCGCTACATTGGCATAAAACAAAAGGCTTACCAATTCTTTGAGCGCATTTGCTTAATTTTTGAGGTAAGCTTTTTTTGTTGTAAACGTCTTTCATTTACTGCTCTTGGCACTTTTGTTTTTTTTCGTGTTTGCATAATTTTTCCTGCATTTACAATCTTTAATTCTATTAATTGTAATGCAATCTTTCTGTTTAATTCTTGACTTCTTTCTTGCTGTACAGATATGAAGAGCTCATTATTTTTATTTATATTTGTTGACAATCTGCTTTTTATTTGGCTTTTTTCTGCATCTGTGATTCCTTCAATGTCCGCTAATGAGATGAATGCGTATACTTTGGTATTAACTTTATTGACATTTTGGCCACCTTTTCCACTTGAGCGAGAAAAAGTAAAATGAGTATATTTTTTTATAGATTCTTGTAGAATAGTTTTATTCATTATGCGTTAATTATAACTCTAATTTTATTTGTTTGCAATTAAAAGTATCTCATAATCGTTTTTTTCGACTTGTTTGAGTTTTTTGGCTTTACCCTCTTGACAATGATATAGGTGATATCATACTATATTGTGTATGACTGCAAATGAACTAAGAACAAAGTATATAGAATTTTTTAAGACAAAAAATCATGCTGAGATTTCAGG
>CAYJPS010000329.1:0-1518 GCA_964372135.1 uncultured Treponemataceae bacterium
AGAGATTGACATTTTCTCTGAGGTCGGCATCAACTTGTGAAATCATTTGAAAAACCGTGGGGTAGGTTTCAACGTCAAACAATTTGGGCACGCAAACAGAACATTTTTTAGCAATTTTACTAAGATCGTTGCGCAGAAGGTCAACAATCATGGCGTTTTCAGCCCTGTTTTTTTCATCATTGCGTAAAAAATCCTTAAGAGCTTCGTCTTGCTGTGCGTTATCGCCACGTTTAACCGTGCCTTTCATAGGTTTTGTTACGATATGTCGATTTTTATCCACACGGAAAAACAGTTCAGGCGAAAAGGACAAAATAGTTTCAAAATCGTTTTGGATATAAGAACAGTAAGGTGTTTTTTGTTTTTGTAAAAGAGATTCAAAAAGTGCAAACTCATCTCCCGTAAAGGCAACACTGAAATTACAGGTGTAATTCACTTCATAGGTGTTTCCTTTTTGGATTTGACGTTTTATTTCTGCAATTTTTTCGGCATATTCCGTATAGGATAAATCACAAACGGGCTCTAAATTGAAATTTTTTCCGGAATTTGGAGTATATTCTTCGAAGTCTTTAAACGCTTCAAAATACAAAAGAGGGAAGCTACTTTCTACCTCGTGCCCTAAAAAAATATCTTTCGCTTCGTATCGGATATAGCCCAGAAGAAAATAAGTTTTCCTCAATTCTTCCAAGGTTTCAAAGGCTTTTTTGAATTCCTGAGTATTAAAAGCACTTATGGTGAAATGTTTCTCTTTAAAAATTTTATTGCCGAAAATCATATATAACCCTTATCGTTAGTAGATACTTCTTAGAGATAAATCCCATGCTTTTTTTAAACAAATTTTGTAGTGAAAATTTATTGCATGAAGGCACGGATATGTTGGATTGTTCGTTATATTAGCTTGTTATCGCGTTGTTCAACGCGGGAAAGTATTTTTAACGATGTGATAATATATTGATTTGAAAGATTTTTCAAGTTTTTTTGCATGCATTAAACAAGCATTCCCACGTTATTCCAATTTGCTTATTCTTGGGAGGGGGAAAACCCCTTGTGTGTACAAAAGGGAGTTTTCCGACCTCTCCATGGGCAACCCCTCCCCCCTTTCCTCAAAAAACTTTAATAGTGTGACGATAAATTTTACAAAAATATACTTTTTATTATATCATATTTTTAGATTTAGAGAGAACTGGAATGACGCGCAAGCATCCAAAAATAACTAAAATTATTGTATTTCAATATCAATACTGTGGTTTTGCCCCAAATCATCCATCACATAAACAGTGTGTGTTCCGCTTTTCATTGACCACAGTAGGCTTTCGTTAGGCTTTGAACTACCGATAAATTCTTGGTTGACGAACCAAAAAAGAGCGGTAGCGTTGGCTGTGCTTGAGCCTTGCAAAGCAATATGATTATCTGAGTCTTCACGCAAATGATATGTGATGCCACTTTTAGGGCTTTGTATAAGGATCTTCTTATTGTACCACGCTTCTTCTGTGCTTTGTTCACAGGGTTCGGCAAAAGCCG
>CAYJPS010000330.1:0-1517 GCA_964372135.1 uncultured Treponemataceae bacterium
CAAGGAAACATCAGGCGTTATGATGTTTGCCCTAACGCAAGAAGCTCAAAAAATTATTATGGATAATTGGAAAACAATGGTTACCCATCGCACCTATAGAGCACTAGCCGAAAATCCAAAGCCAAATGGGAAAACTCGCGAATTAGAAAAAGAAGGAACCATAAACGAAGCCCTTTCATTAAATGCGTATAACCACTCGTATGTTGCAAAAAATAAACCACCACAAAAGAAAAAATATGATACAAAAGAAGCAATAACCCACTACAAAATACTTACCAAAGGTAAGAGGCACACATTGTTTGAACTTGAATTAGACACAGGGCGAACAAACCAAATTAGAGCACATCTTTCTTTTGTTGGTTACACAATAGCAGGAGACACCCTCTACAGGGCAACCACAGACCCTTTTAGAAGACTATGCCTCCACGCTCGAACCCTTGCCTTTACTCACCCGTTTACGAAAGAAGTTCTATCTTTTGAAGTTCCTGAGCCTGAATCATGGAAAAAGCTAGCATTGAAATAGAGTGTTGAGTAAGAATTTTTACATAGGATTTTTTAAGGAAGCTTATTACCACTTCAAAATACTTCCCAATTTACACAATTCATGCTATAATAGACATATGAAACTATTTCATGGAAGTAACATAGCTGTTAAAGAGCCAAAACTTATAAAACAAAACAGAAACCTTGACTTCGGGTTTGGCTTTTATACTACAACAAACTTTGAACAAGCTTTAGATTTTTCTCGAAAGGTTTTTAATAGACTCCATGATGGAAAACCAATTGTATCTGAATATGTAATAGATGAAAAATCACTTTCAAACTTCAATATAAAACAATTTAGTGGCACAAGCAATGAATGGTTAGACTTTGTATTTCAAAATAGACAAGGAATATACAAGGACGAAACATACGATATAATAATTGGACCTGTTGCAAACGATGATGTATTTCAAACGTTTACCCTATATGAAACAGGAGTACTCACAAGAGAGCAAACGCTTGAAGCGCTAAAAGTAAAAGATCTCTATGACCAAGTAGTATTTTGCTCTGAAAAAAGTCTTATCCTATTACAATTCATGGAGAAACACAATGGATAACGAAAAATATCACGCCCTACTCATTCTCATTGTTCCTCGTGTAATAGAACTCATCAGTAACAACGAAAACCAAACAGAAGAACAATCAACCCTTGATTTCTATAACTCAAAAACCTATAGCTTATTAGAACAAGAAGACTTAAAACTTTGGCATTATAGTGCACTTACCCTTTATAATATGTACAAAAGCGAAAAAGAAACAGGTAGCATACTTTTTCCTGAGGGAGCATAAATGAGTAAAGCACTTCCCTTTTTAGTCTATTGCATTGAATATTATAAAAAAGAAAAAAACATGAGCGGAAAAGATGTAGTTGAACTTTTTACCAAACACAAGGTAATTGACTACATTATGGCTAGCTACGGAGCCCTTCACACAACAGGAAAAGAGTACACCATAGCCGACATAGACGAGTTTAT
>CAYJPS010000331.1:0-1512 GCA_964372135.1 uncultured Treponemataceae bacterium
CATATTAATTACCAATTAACCTCAAAAACTCTTCCTCATTAATAATCGGGATGCCTAAATCATTGGCTTTTTTATTTTTAGAAGATCCAGAACTGGTATCATTTGTTACTAAATAACTTAAACCTTTTCCAACGGAGCTTTTTGTGCTTCCACCAGCTTCTTTTACCATTGCCTCGGCAGCACTTCGCTTCATGGTATGTAGTTCGCCTGTAAAACAAAATGAAAGGCCTGCAAGTTTTGCGTTTTCTTTGTCTATTGTTTTTATTTTTATCGTATTTTGTGTAAGGCTTAGCATTTCATCTTTGCAATCGAGAAGGCCTGTAACAAGTGTTTTAGCGGTAATTTCTGCAAAGCCTGAAACATCTGCAATATCGCTTTCGCTTGCATTTAGAAGTTTTTCTAATGTGTCAAATCCTGCATCTACTAGTTTTTCAATGAGCGTTTCACCTATTCCCTCAATATCAAAACCTGCAATGAACTTTGCAAGGCTTATGTTTGTTCTTGCTTGAATAGATGCAATAATTCTATTTGCGCTTTTTTCGCCGAGTCCTTCTAAGTTTGCAATTTCATCAATGGTAAGTGAATAAATATCACTTACTCGTTGTAGTCTCTTTGCTTCATAAAGCCTTTTAATAAGGGTTACACCAAAGTCTCGAATATCAAGAACACTCACCCACTTTTCTATTCTGTGATGAATACGTTTTTCACAAGTTACACTTGGGCATAAGAGACGTGTTCCTTCATCTAAGATTGTTGTTCCACAAGTTTCACATGTTGCTGGAAACTCTATATCGCTTGTGTTTGAAAACAAAAACAAGTCATCATTTTCTGTATTAATGACTCGCTCAATTTTTGGTATAATTTCACCACGTTTTGTAACAACCACATGGCTACCAATTTTTACGCCAAGGTTTCTAATGGTATTAGGGTTTACTAAGCTTGCTCTTTGAACCCTTGTACCTGCAAGCTCTACCATATCAAACTCTGCAATTGGTGTGTAGGTAGCACCTGACTCGCTCCAAATAACATTGCGTAAAATACTAATAGCTTCTTCTAAGCTAAACTTAAATGCAATTTGCTTTTCTGGTCGAGCACGTTTTGCATCCATGTAATCTATATTTAAACCTTTTATTACAAGACCGTCAATATCATAATTTAGTGTTTTTCTAAGTTCTGTTACCTTTTCTCTATAAGACACAACGTCTTCAACATTTTTAGTTAATTCAATTGGAGCTGTTGCAAAGCCTTGTTTTGAAAGCCATTCCATTTTTTCAACTTCATCATTAAATGGTAGCTCTGACACATCATACGAAAGAGATTTTGCATTTATAGGATTGTTAGAAAACCATGCATCATAGCACATAATTTGTAAGTGTTCACTTCCCTCACCGTCTTTTCTTTTCATTAAACCATTTGCAGCATTTCTACAATTTGCCTTATCTGGAAAATAGGTGTCATGTACGTCCTTTGTCATTATAACTTCACCACGCACACCACCATAAAGTGGAATAT
>CAYJPS010000332.1:0-1507 GCA_964372135.1 uncultured Treponemataceae bacterium
CAAATAATAGAAATCTGTGTAATCCTTTAATCTGTGGATATATAGACTGAAATACACATTGTTTCACGTGAAACATAAAAAAAGAGCGGAAACTCTTCTGAGCTCCGCCCTCTAAATTAGTAACTAGTACCTAGTAACTATTAACTCTCTTCAGCAGCAATCTTATCAAAACCGATAACAAAGTCTGGTGGATCTATTTTTAAGATACAAATACCCATACTTGTTCTAGCTTGCTTGTTAATTTTTGATGCTTCAAGCTTTAGTGTCTTTCCTGTACTGGTTATACACATAACTTCATCTTTTGGAGAAACCGAAATAATAGAAACAACTTCACCCGTTTTATCGGTTATCTTATATCCTTTTTGACCAGACGTTGCTCTACCATGCGGACTAAATTCTTCAAAGTCAACTCGTTTTCCAAATCCATGTTCAGTAACTAAAAGCATTTCGTTATCTGTAGTAACTTTTTCTGCCCCCGCTAGTTCATCTCCAGAAGAAAGTTTTAATCCTGTTACACCGCCTGAACCGCGTCCCATTACTCGCACCTGAGTTTCATCTAAGCGAAGCACTTGACCTCTTCTTGAAACAAGAACCATTTCATCTTTACCTTCGGTAAGAATAGCTGAAACAATTTTGTCTCCTGCTGCCAAGTTAATAGCAATGATACCACGAGTTTTAGCATTCTTAAATGCACTTGTTTTTACTTTTATAACCTTTCCGCTAGCTCCTGCCATAAACAAGAAGGTTTCATCACTAAACTCTTTAAGTGAAACAACAGTTGCAATTTCTTCATTTGCACCAATAGCAAGGAGGGCTTTAATATGAGAGCCGCGAGAATTTCTTGTAGCTTCTGGAATTTCATGTACTTTAATCCAGTATGCTTTTCCTTCGGTCGAAATAAACATAATATGATCATGAGTTGAAGCAATAAAGATTTGTTTTATATAATCATCTTCAGCAAGCTTAGCACTGTTAGATCCCTTACCACCCTTCCCTTGATTTTTGTATGCAGTAACTGGAACTGTTTTAATATATCCAAGATGAGAAATAAGGATAACCATGTCTTCTTCTTTAATAAGATCTTCAATGTTTATCTCTTCTACTTCGTCAGAAATAATATCAGTGCGTCTATCGTCACCAAATTTTTCTGATAACTCTTGTGTTTCTACTTTGACAATATTTAATATTTTGTCAGGGTGGGCAAGGAGGTCTTTACATTTTTCAATAAACAATTCAAGCTCTTCAAGTTCTGTTTTAAGTGTTTCAATTTCAAGACTGGTAAGTCTTTTTAATTGCATATCAACAATTGCTTGTGCCTGAATATCATCAAACTCAAAGCGCTCCATAAGAGCATTCTTTGCGGTTTGCGTATCGCGAGACGCTCTAATAATTTTAATTACTTCATCAATATTATTTATAGCAACAATGAGAGCCCTTAAAATATGTGCTCTTTCTTCTGCCTTTCTAAGCTCGTATTGAATACGTCTTGTAACAACTTCATTTCTAT
>CAYJPS010000333.1:0-1457 GCA_964372135.1 uncultured Treponemataceae bacterium
ATGTTGCGTATTCGACTATAAATAACGATTCAGGCGAAGTGCTAATTTATAATTCGAGCTTTGATGGAGTTGGTTTTGTTTTAAGTAGTTCGTCTGATACCTTTATTTTCTCTTCTAGCCTTAGTAATAACAATGCACAAGGCGTAATAATTAACAGGCATAGTGGTAGTGGTACTGGTAATTTACAAATTACTGATGTGGACTTTACTGATAATGCTACGTCAGTATATTCCATGCTATATAACGAAAGCATGATTAGTGATTTAAGTGCTAATTTTACTAATAATAGTTTAACTAGAGATGATGCCCGAGGTGGAGCTATTTATAATACTGGCACAATTAAGAGCATAAATGCTAATTTTACTAATAACTCTGCAAATACTACAGGTGATTTTGCTCATGGTGGAGCTATTTATAATACTGGAACAATTGATAGTATAAGTGCTAATTTTACAGGCAACAATGCAAGTTCTACAAGCGCTAATGCCTATGGTGGAGCTATTTATAGCGTTGAAAACCTTAATTTTAAGAGTAAGGGCGAAGACTATATTATTTCTGCTAACTACACTAATAGTGCTGGAACAAAAGACTATAATGCTATAGCTTTTATTGAAGATAATAAAACTTTAGACTTTGACTTAAGCTTAGGTGGCTCGTATACCTTAAATGATAATGTTAGGACTGTTGGTAGTCATGATACGTACAATTTCAGCCTTACAGGTAATAGCAAAAAAAGTGTTTTTAATCTAAATAATCAGCTTTTTAATATTGGAACTGTAGCTCTTAACAATGCAACTATGGAGCTTGGCACTTTTACTCATGATGGAAATGCTTTTTACGGCAAAATTGAGAACGCTAGTTCATTAACTCTTGTTAATTCCGCAATTAATATGGGTGCTTCTAGCTCTATTAGCCTTAATGATACTGCTATCTTTGAAATGGATAATAAGAGTAATATTAATCTTACAGGTGCTAGCCTTGAATTTAACTTAAGCAATATTGGTACTATTGATTTAAACAGTGCGAGTGCTAACCAATTTGACACTAGCTCTAGCAAAATTCTTGGAACTTTAAGTGCTGATACTAGCTCTAGCCTTACTTTAAATGGCGGTGGCGACGGTATTTATAGCTCTTCTATTATAGATACTTTAAAGGCTGAAATGGCGACTGATATTTTTGGTGATAGTTCTCTTTCTAGTATAATCAATTTGGCGAATTACAAAACTCCTGCTAGCGGAACTTTAACTGATGTAAAAAACTATGTCAACTTACCAACAGAAAGCATTGGCGCAGGTGATTTAGCTTATATTGGTGATACGACTTTTTCATCAATAAGAGCAGGAGGAAGTTCAACTGTAAATGGTGCCGGTGTTAATCTCACCTTAACCGGACAGGAAGGTGTAGGTACAACTTTAATTGCTGATGATATTACAGTATCAAATGGGGCAAGCCTTACA
>CAYJPS010000334.1:0-1454 GCA_964372135.1 uncultured Treponemataceae bacterium
ATTAGCACCAATATTCAAGGCTCTTGGTGACAGTAATCGGTTGAAGATTGTCTTGCTGTTGTCAAAGGGTGAAATGTGCGCCTGTGATATTTTGGAGATGTTTGATTTTAGTCAACCCACCCTTTCGCATCATATGAAAATTTTGTGCGACTGCGGGTGTGTAAGCGCCAGAAAAGAGGGAAAGTGGGCGTATTACAGTATAAATTCAGAAATTTTCCGAGATATACAAAAATTTCTTAATGTATTTGTTTCGGACGTTGTTTTCTAAAATGAGTTATAAATAGTAAAAATATAAAGGTGTGTTATGTCAGATTATATCATTGAATTAGTGGCAAATTTGTTTGCTTTACTGTCCTTTGAAAGTCCCGCGGCAGCCAAGGTCATCGGTATGTTTATTTTTCTCATGGGGGAGCTTTTTCTCCTGTTCATTCTTATCAGCTTTTTAGTGGCACTCTTACAAATTTATATATCGAAAGAAACCATCCAAAAGGCTTTGACAACCCCTTCCAAGCTATTAAATAGTGTGCTTGGCGCGGTTCTTGGTAGCGTAACGCCGTTTTGTTCTTGCTCAACAATTCCGTTGTTGGTAGGCCTTATTAAAAGTAAAGCGCCTTTTTCGGGGATGATGAGCTTTCTTATTACTTCGCCCATTTTGAACCCCGCGATCATCGTTCTTTTTGTGACTTTTTTTGGCATACCCGCCACTATTATTTATGCAGGATTTTCCTTCACCTTCGCTGTTCTTGTAGGTTATTTCCTGGATAAACGCGGATTTGACAGGTATATTAAAGAAGACGCAATCAAAGGGTATACTCCTTCTGCATGCTGTGATACCGATAAAGCAAAGATCCCTAGCGCCAAAACTTCATGTTGCGATACCGAAAAACCAAAAACTTCTTGTTGTGATACGCCCAAAGCAGATGCTTTACAAACCTTACAGCCTATGCAAACATTGCAACCAATGCAAACCAGTGAGCGTACAGGACAAGGATGTTGCGATTCTACCGAACAAAAACCAAGCCTTCAACCAATGAATACTCTTCAAACTATGGATAGCGGTGCAGCTCCATGTTGTGACCAAGAAAAGGCTGTGATCGCTCCAATCAGCTCTTGTTGTGATAAAGAAAAAGCCGTGCTTGCTCCAATAAGCCCTTGTTGTGGTCAAGAAAAAGCAGTTATTGTTCCTGCAACTCCATGTTGCGATACCACAAAAACTAACACCGATGGTGAAGAAATAAGTTACGATAACTTTAAAGGCTCCTTTGTAAAACGTAATATGATTGCGTGTAAATATGCTTTTATTGATTCCGTCGCTTTGTTTAGAAAGGTGCTTTTATATTTGGTATTCGGTGCAAGTATCGGTGCATTTATTTACGGTTTTGTTCCCGAAGATTTACTGAGTCACTTTGCAGGTGCCAATAACTTATTTGCTGTGCCTGTTGCGGCAGTTCTTG
>CAYJPS010000335.1:0-1445 GCA_964372135.1 uncultured Treponemataceae bacterium
TTTGTAAAAATTTTTCCAGTTTTTTGCTACCATGTTGCATACATCCTGAATGATAGTCTAGCATTCCGCCATTTTTTTCTATAAAATCACGATAAAGACATTCCATTCTTTCCACGCCACCAACTATGCAGATTTGTTTTTGGCAGAGATTGCAATCTTGACAATTTTTTTGACAAGTTTGACAAGCGTTGTCTTGATATGAAAGAGAGTTGTGAGCAGATAATAAGGGGTTTTGCTTTGCTTCGTTATATTTTGCGCCTTTCTTTTGTTGTTTGCTATTTTTCATGGTATTTCCTCGTTTTTACTAAAAAATAAATGAATTCTATAATCAAATATGAATTTGTTTTCCTGTGTTAATTTGAATAGTACAGAAAATGAAAACCATTGTCAATTATTTAATTAATTTTTTTCAACAAAGAATAAATATAATAGCCTATGGGTAATTTTTTCATTTATAAATTTTATTTATAATGAGAATGTATTTTTAGTGGGTTTTTGTTAACATTAATCTAACTTACTGTAATTAAACACAATTAAAGTTTTTAAAGAAAGGGAGAGGGGTTTCCCCCTCCCAAGAAACCATAAAAAATTTTCTCTAAATCATCCTTTAACTAAACTTGAGCGTAAAAAACATGAAGTAAGGATAGCACCTGCTTGGGCGACGTTGAGAGAATTAAATTCGCGTAGAAAAGGAATGGTAAGATCAAACTGACAATGATTTTGTACACCTTGACGCACGCCTTTTTCTTCATTTCCGAGAACAAGAAGGGCAGGAAGTTGCAAGTTTTCCATGGGGTTTGAACCGGTGTCGGCAGTAAGGGCATTTATTCCACCAAGCTTTGCACTGTAGGTGGTAAAACCTGATTTAGCGGCAAGTTCTACTGTTCTGCTCAAGTTTACCACTTGGGCAATGGGTAATTTTTCAAGACTGCCGGCGGCGGAACGTTGAGCTCCCGGGCCTAAAAATGCGCTGTTGTGTCTTGGCACAATAAGGCCAGCGGCACCTAAAGCATAAAGTGTGCGAACGAGGGTTCCGACGTTACCCGGATCCATAACTTGATCGAGAGCAACAATTAAAGGAAGAGGAGCATCAAATGCTTTTTCAAGGAGTGTTTCTGCCTCAATATAGGACACTTGGCGTAATCTTGCGGCTACTCCTTGATGAGAAGCGCCGTCGCAAAGTCTGTTGAGTGCATCGTCTTCAAGTAAAGTAAAACGTACATGATTTTCACGGCACAGATCGAGAATGATTTGAAAATCTTTGCCTTGTCTGCCTTTTTTTAAATACAATTGGTCAATTTTACCACTATCTTCTTGTAAAAGTTCAAGAACAGGCTTTAGTCCGGGGAGCAGATTATCTTTGCTTTCACGACTTACTTGATCAAACGCTTTTTTATTCTTTTGCTTAGAGTGAAAAGATTGTCTGCCGTGTGTCGACTTATTTC
>CAYJPS010000336.1:0-1439 GCA_964372135.1 uncultured Treponemataceae bacterium
CTCACCCCTATGCGGTTCGGGCGTTAAATCCGGGCAGTCTGTCTCTATGAGTACATGTGAAATGGGGCAATGCTCCAAGACCTCCACCGTCTTTTTTGCGTTCTTATACGTGACCGGCCCGTCAAAGCCAAATACCAACCCCTGTCTATGAGCTCCTTCGCCATGTCCCAAGAGCCCGAAAAGCAGTGGAAAACGCCCCTTATATTATCATAGCGACGCACAGCCTCCAATATAGCGCCGTGCGCTTCCCTATCATGTATGATGAGCGGTAAATCCTTCTCTATTGCCACCGCTATTTGTGCGTGCAACATCTCCTTTTGCTCTTTAGCATACTCCTTAGCCCAGTAATAGTCTAGACCTATCTCGCCTATCGCTACCACTTTAGGGTGATCGGCGTACTCACGCAAAAACGCCACACTACGCTCACCTTCCCACTTAGCATGGTCAGACGGATGCCAGCCCACAGAGGCATAACAAAAATCATAACGCTCCGCTATCGTTATACAGCGCAAAGAGCTGCCCTCATCGCAACCTGCATTTAATATATGTGACACGCCCCTGCTTTGCATCGAGCGTAACAGCTCATCTCTATCCTTATTAAACGCCTTGGAATCATAATGTGCGTGACTGTCAAAATACATAGCATTCCCTCCTATATCTCGCCATCATACCACAGAGCGTGCTTGCGTACAAGTAGCGCTTATGATATAATGGTGAAATGTTTAATTCATGCTATAAAATAACTGACATTTACATAAAAATCATGCTACTCATCTTTCCTCTATGGACGGGATTTGAGGGCTATGCTGACATCACCCGTTCGAAATTTCTCTTTTTCGTTACGGTTACCTTGTTGTGGTTTTTTTTGCTCATTATCGCATACCTCAGAACCCGTGAGAAGCCGAACTGTGGCATAAGGCCGGCTCTTATCATCGTCGGTGTTTACGTGCTGTTTATGTGCCTTTCCGCCCTGTTCTCCGATTACGGCAATGCCGTATTACTCGGCGCTTCACGCTATGACGGGCTTATCACGCTCTTACTGTACGCTCTCATTTTTGCAGGCGTGAGTGCCTACGGTCAGGCTAAATTAAACTACATTACTTACGCCGCCGTAGCTTGCATTTTATGTTGTGCTGTAGCACTCTTGCAACTGCTTAACTTTAACCCCCTCGGACTTTTCCCCGAGGGTCTCGATTACTATGACTCGGGCATTCTCTATGTCGGTGCTTTTTTGGGTACCATGGGGAACACTAATATTTTATCCGCTTACCTTTCGATTTTAATCCCCATTTTCTTTGTCTTTTCCTTGACTTGCAAGGAGAAAAAATTACGACTGCTATGCCTAAAGGCTCTTATTTTGGCACTACTCACACTCATACTATCGGGTGTATCCGGAGTCATCGTTGGGCTCTTTGGCGCAGCCGTTTTATGAAAGCCTA
>CAYJPS010000337.1:0-1425 GCA_964372135.1 uncultured Treponemataceae bacterium
AAACCTACAAAAGTACAGAACGTGTGCAACTGATGAGGGAGGCAAGGATAAGGAGTTTTATGGCAAAGGCTTTGAGTTTTTCTTCGTGGATTTTGCCGTATAGCTTGCTTCCTACCCAAAGACCGATGACCAAAAGGGGGAGGAGAATGAGGGCACCCCAGAGGGTGTCTAGGGTGGTCATGCCTTGCTGAATGAAGATGGCAGACGCCCAGACATCGGTAAATAAAAAATAGGCTATAATGGATGCTCTGCCAACTGCCATACCTGCGGGGCTTGAGAAATACATGAGGATAACAGGAGGGCCACCGTTTGCGGAGGCTCCGTTGATAATGCCTGAAATAAAGCCTGTTCCAACCACTTCTTTTGTGTTTAATTCTCTGGTGAGGCGAAACCCGCGAAGCATAATTAAACCGAGTATAACCACAGTGAGATTAATAATAAAGGTCATTATATTGGGTGGAATATAGACAAGGGAAGCCACGCCAAGGGGGGTTCCCACAATAACCCCAAGACAAAGCCCTTTTAAGGTTCCCCAGCTTACGTGACGCCAAACGAAGGGTAAATGCACAATGCTTGCCAAAATTTCCCAAATTAAAATATAGGCTGTTGCTTGGGCAGGCGTCATAAATAATGTCATTATGATGATGAGGGTCATGGAAAATCCAAATCCTGTGATGCCACGTAAAACACTTCCAAAGAAAATCGCCGCAGCGACACATAAAAACTGCATTGCGTTCAGTGCAAATATTTCTTGAATAAACTCCATAAAAACTCCCTAAAGTTTGACTTTGCTGAGACTAGCAAAATTTCTTAGATTTGAAAAGTCAATTTATAATGTAGGTGGATGTTTGATATAGTAATAAATAAAATAGTAAATAACAGATAATTTTACTAGAAATTAAATGTGTTTTTATATATTATGTTCTTGCTTGTTTAAAAAAATAATCATAATAGCTGAAAAGGTGGGCGAGTCATGAATATTACGCAATATATAAATAACTTACAGTATTGTAAAAACTGCCTTACAAACTCTGTTCATAAAGATGAATTCCAACTTCTTCTTAATTCCTTGGATCATTTGATTGAGCAAGTGGACGAAATGCAAGAACATATACTTGAAGAGTGTCATTTTGCACAAAGCTTTGTCAATATAGTCCAACAAGATGACTTTACGCTAGAGGATTGCATGCTTTTGCAAGAAGATTTAACCTTAATTTTTCGTTGTAAATTGCTTAAACTGGGCAAAAAAAATATGCATAAAACGGAGCTTGCCTTGCTCGAACATTTTGAACATACGTTGATTGAAGATGATTATGATACTGTGAAAGCAAAATGGTATTATTTGATTTTACCTGTGTATATACACCAAGAAATATTTAAAGAATCCTATGCCAGTGAAAACTGGACAAAATGGTGGGATTACAC
>CAYJPS010000338.1:0-1383 GCA_964372135.1 uncultured Treponemataceae bacterium
CCGCCACAGGATTACTTCTTTGATAACTTGCTTCTTGCACTCGGGCGTAACTCAAACTTTGTTCTTCTGTCATCGCTACATACATGCTGTCGCGTTCTTGTCTTTTTTCTCTGCCAAGCAATCTGTTGATTTCTGCTTCAACATCTTGCACCGTGTTATAACGGCCGGAAGAAATATACGGTTGATTTTGTCCGCTTACACGATCTGCGTCACCTCTTTGATAGCGAGGGGCAATGCCTGCCAAAATATCATGGGGCGCCAAAGGTGTATATTTTGCTTGCTCGCTTTGATTTGTTTGAGCTTGCATATTTTGATTATTTTGATGCGCTTGGTTGCTTATATTTTGTTGAGACATAAGCTCCATAGGGTACTCGTCTATAGGATACTCATTTGCAGTATCGCCAAGCATTTGGTTTTGTCCGTTTTGAAGGGAAGCTGTTTGAGCCATGGGAGCAGGTCTTGCCGCTTCTTGCTTACGCTCGATTTCGGCTTGATGTTCTTTGGTTATATTTCCTCGGGCGTCAAGTAAGGCTCCTTTTCGTTCGGACGGTGGTAAATTGGTCACATAGGTGGTACGCACTACTGTAGGTGTAGCAGGATTAGTCGCGTTTTCAAGTTCAGCCAAAGTTTGGCTAATCAAGGAACTATTTTGATTTGTTGTTTGAACTTGTTGCGCATTTCCCAAGGATTGGGGCTGATTTATTCTGCCATTACTTGAGATTGCCGTGTTATAAAATTCTGCTTGGCTTGGTTGTTCCTGTAAAAAAGCGTTGGTATTTTGGTTGTTATTCACCACGGCAGGACGAATATCCGCTTGAGCCATGGAAATATTTTGACCTTGTGCGTTTTGTACGGGAGCTTGTGTTGCTTGCATTGCGCCTGTATGGTTGTGGGCTTTATCATATTCAAACTGTTGATAGAAATTATCGGTGCTAGTGTTTTGACTGGGCACTTGGCTGCTTACTTGATTTACTTGGGGGCTTGCCATTTGAGCCTGTTGAGCTGATTGCCCTCTGTGTATGTTCTGAGCAGACGCAATATTTTGTGTGTTTACAGTATTTGCAGAAGCACTATTTTGAAGATTATTTTGATTGGTAGCGCCCTTTTCTTGCATCAGAGGAGCAGGAGCAATAGCCAAAGGATTACGCCCGAAAGCATTTGTAGGAGAACTTAATCTTTCGGCAGTGAGCTGTTCAACCATCATATCGGCAAGACCGATACCGCCACCTGAGGCCATATCTTTTCCAAGCTGTTGGTCGTACATGGATTGCCAATATTTTTCTTCCTTACTTCCATGCAAGGTGTTTTCAGGAATGGAAGAACGCATTTGTTCCCACATTTTTTGAATAAATATAGCTTCAAAACCTTCGGAAGCGCTTTGTA
>CAYJPS010000339.1:0-1371 GCA_964372135.1 uncultured Treponemataceae bacterium
ATCATATCTTCCACACTCGCGCAACCGTTGGTGGGGTGTATGAAAACGGTAACGACCCTATCCCTGCATTTGAGAGATTTTATATCGGTGGTATGAACAGTCTACGTGGTTATGATTATGAAGATGTTTCACCTATAGATCACAGAACACAGGAAAGCATTGGTGCTACACACGTAGCCTATGGTTCTGTTGAGTATATTTGGCAAGTAAATAAAGAATTTGGTATTTTCTTGGTACCATTCTTTGACATAGCTACTTCATTTGATGAAGAATATGACTCTTGGGGTGATCACCTTTACTATTCAACCGGACTTGAAGTTCGTTGGAACTCACCTTTTGGAGCGCTTCGTTTTGCTTACGGTGTACCGCTTACCGAAAACGTTGTCGGTGAAGACATTGGCGGACGCTTTGAATTTAGTATGGGCAGAGCCTTCTAATTTTACTTTGGCCTAATGCTATAAAGGGAAACTCTTATAAGGGGTTTCCCTTTTTTGTTTAAGGCATGGCATGGTTTCTTGGGAGGGGAAAACCCCTCCCCCTTTCCTCAAAAAACTTTAATAATGATATGGTAATTGTATAAAAAGTTTCTTATTATATGATAGGTTCGCACTCTTATGAGCAGATAAATTGTATGTAACAATTATATCCTCTTATAACCTTTGTAATCATCGGGTTTTTTCGTCTAAGATAAGTTTGTAAAACTTCCCTATTGCTTTTATGTATAGTGATAAATGCATTTTTTACACAGAACATGAGCGTTATCGTATTCTGTATAAACATGCGGTTTTCAATTTTAGATAATTAAAAATTCAGACGACCTCAAATAAGAAAACTATTATTTAAATTTGAAGCATGTCCATGTTATTAATTCTGAGAAGGGATCGGACATCACGACGTGGGAGTTAATCCCATCGTTAACTCAAATCAAAGAAAAGGAGAGCTATACCTATTATAAATAGTAGGGTAGTATTATTTAAGAGCGTTTTTATATATATGGCGTTGAATCCAGAAATAGTATTCTTAACTAACATCTAAGGTGTAACATTAATTTAGTGTGAAACACAGTCGTATATTATTATGATTAAACTAAGACGGCGTAGCGCCCAATATTTGAAGTTTAGAAAAAACAATATAGAGATAGGCAGATCTAAAATAATAACTGAGTCGTTTATAGGAAACTAATTTTGCCTTCATAATTAAGTACGAAGACGCTTAAAACACAGATTGGAATTTTTTTTTAAGGAAGATTACATTTTTTGATGACAGAGGAGAGTAAAAACTTGGCAACTTTACCAGCTTTTGAGAAGGCAAAAATCATGGTTTTAGCAATTTATAAATTAAAAAAAAGAGAGTTTTAAGAATAAAGACCTA
>CAYJPS010000340.1:0-1369 GCA_964372135.1 uncultured Treponemataceae bacterium
ATCATGCGCTTAATATTAACCCACTGCTTATTGAAGCGATAAATGGAAAGGCTGCGGTGTATATTGTCAATAATGAGCCGGAAAAGGCTATCAAAATGCTGTATGAATATACCAAGCAAAGTTCAACACCTTCCGAATTGAGCTATAATTATGCCTTAGCGCTTTATGATGCAAAACTTATTAACGAAGCTATCGGTGAACTTGAAAAACATCTTCAACAACACCCCAAAAGCCCCACGGGGCATAATTCCATGGCGGTCATGCTTGAAGAAAATAAAGAATACGATAAAGCCTTACAGCATAGCAATATAGCCATTGAAGAGTTTCCCATTAATGGTGAGTTTTATTATAATAGGGGAAATATTTATAAGGCTATGAATAAACCTGAAACAGCACTCCAAGATTATAGTCGTGCCATTGCCTATGAGCCTGAACTCGCAGAGGCCTATATTAACCGAGGTGATGTGTATTTCTTACTTAATCAAGCAGAAAATGCATGTATCGATCTAAAAAAAGCTTGTGATATGGGGCTTTGTGAACGCTTTAAAACATATAAAAAAGCCGGAAGGTGTTTGAGTGACTTCTGGCAATAAAAAAAAGCTTGGTCGGATAAATTTTTACCTGAGCTTTTATGCATTATCGCAAAGCCTGTTAGCGTCGATTACATGGAATTCGCTTAAAGTTATACCAAAATCATTTAAGAATTATAAAACTTGGGCGTGCTTTAGCTTTGGGTTTTTAGGGTTACTTTTTAATCCAAGCTCCAGTCCAAGTTTTATAAGGTTGATAGTGGGTGCTTTTATCGAAGAATTAACATGGCGAGCACTTTTACAAAATCAGCTTGAAACAGAAATAAAACAAAAAGGTATTTACTGTGTTACATATGGAAATATAATTACTTCCGTAGTGTTCGCCTTGGCTCACTTAACACATCAACCTGTGCTTTATGCCCTACTGACATTTTTTCCCTCATTGATCTTTGGGTACTTGTGGACAAAATTTAAATCAACTTGGTTGTGTTTTTTAATGCATCTTTGGTATAATTTTATCTTTTTTTATTTATAGTTAGATGTACAGCCTCTCCTTGATGGCAGTCGACGAATGAAAAATTGAAACTTTATAAAGAAATAGTATTTTCTTGGCGTTTGATATAAGCGCAATTATGAGTAAAACCAATTGATTTTAGAATGTTAACAGCTTCGTTGAATTCTGCGGCAAAGCTGTTATATGTATGGCTATCGCTTCCTAAAGAAATTTTTCTGCCTCCAAGTTTATAATAAAGTTGGAAAATATACGATAAATAAGCACTGTTTCTATGTTGATAAAGAAAACGGGTGTTAAATTCCAAACTCTTTTCTTTCTCTATAAC
>CAYJPS010000341.1:0-1336 GCA_964372135.1 uncultured Treponemataceae bacterium
ACAACATGTACTCCAACAACAGTAAAAATACCACGTGTAAGCGTTCCCGTTTTATCAAAGACTGCCTTTTCTAGTCTCGAAAGCGCTTCTAAATAATTTCCGCCTTTAATAAGGATACCATGCTTAGAAGAAGCTCCAATTCCTGCAAAAAAACCAAGAGGAACAGAAATTACCAAGGCGCAAGGACAAGAAATTACCAAGAGAATAAGCGCTCTCTGTATCCACTCCATCCAGACAGCTCCCAACACAAGAGGGGGAAATACTGCCAAAAGAACGGCACCAATAACAACAACAGGAGTATAATACTTTGCAAACCGTGTTATAAAACGCTCCACATGCGCTTTTTTACTAGAAGCATGTTGCACCAATTTTAAAATTTTTGATACTGTAGATTCGCCAAAGGGTTTTGTCACTTCTATTTTGAGAACACCCGTTTGATTTACGCAGCCACTTAATATCTCATCCCCAACCTTTACCAAACGGGGAAAAGCTTCGCCTGTAAGCGCTGATGTGTCAAGAGAACTTTCACCTTCAATAAGCTTTCCATCTAGCGGAACTTTTTCGCCAGGCATTACGGTAATTATTTGTCCTATTTCTACCACTTGTGGACGAACCTTTACCAAGGTTCCATCTTTTTCAATGTTTGCATAATCTGGTCTAATGTCCATAAGGTCGGTTATAGATCTTCTTGAACGTTTTACCGCCACATCTTGAAACATCTCCCCTATTTGATAAAAAACCATTACGGCAATTGACTCACCAAATTCTCCTAAAATAAGTGCACCGATTGTTGCAATACTCATTAAAAAGTTTTCATCAAACACTTGCCCTTTAGAAATATTTTTAATTGAATGCCAAAGAATATCGTACCCAATAATTAAATAAGGAATAAGATATAAAAACACTATCGGAAGGTTGAAATTTCCTATGTGGATTGTTTCAAAGCTAAATTCTTCATAAGAATGGTCATGAATTAATCCCGCTGCGTCATGTCCGTAACGTTGTACTATTTCACCAACAGCAAAATATGCTATAGTCATCAGAATGAGTTTTATTGAAACTGTAATCGCTTCTCTATATTTTGAAAAAAATGTGTTTTCATTCACGGGCTTTTTCTTTTTTTCGTTCGAGCTACAACATCCACAAGACTCTTCTTCAACTGCAGTTTCTCGAGCACAAAACGAATCACCATCATGATGGTGATGTTCGTGGTCGTGGCCGTGGTCATCATGGAAAAATCCATCTGCATCATCGTGTCTATGGTAAAAAATTTTCATATCCTTCTCCTAATTTTAATCCTTTATTACTCTTCTATGTGTTCTAGTCCCTGGTCAAT
>CAYJPS010000342.1:0-1312 GCA_964372135.1 uncultured Treponemataceae bacterium
ATTAAATCAATTAATAATTCCTAATTACGAGTTACGAATTATTTTATAGAGAGGAGGTGTGATTGTTCATGCTTCCTTTTTTTGTACTATCAAACAAGTTATAAGGAAACCACAGATTATAGGATTTGTGGTATTCAGAAGAAGGATTTAACACACAAAAAGAATAATCTGCGTAATCTGTGAAATCTGTGGATATATAATGACCAGTCTAGAGGCACATGCAAAGTCTAAGATTTACGCAAAAATCATCTCAAACCGCTTGCGAAATTGGCATATTTCGGGTATTCTAATAGTATGGCTTATGAAGTTACTGCGTCAAGAAGACGACCGCAAAAATTTGAAGATTTAGTTGGGCAAGATTTTGTTGCTGCAACGCTTATAAACTCAATTTCAGAGGGTAAGATTGCCCATGCTTATTTATTTTCAGGCCCTAGGGGCTGTGGAAAAACATCTACTGCACGCATTCTAGCAAAAGTTTTAAACTGTACGAATGCAACGAATGGTGTTCCTTGTGGAAGCTGCGAAGCTTGTGTGGAAATTTCTAGAGGTTCCAGCTTAGACGTAATAGAAATTGACGGTGCTTCAAACACTGGGGTAAATGATGTTCGTCAAATTAAGGATGAGATACTGTTTCCACCGAATGCATTTAAATATAAGATTTACATAATAGATGAAGTTCACATGCTATCGACAAATGCATTTAATGCACTTTTAAAAACAATAGAAGAACCACCACCATATGTAATTTTTATTTTTGCTACAACTGAACTACACAAGGTTCCTGCTACAATTAAAAGTCGTTGTCAACAATTCCACTTTAGACTTGGTTCTATTGAACAAATTAAAGATCTTCTTTCTCAAACATCGAAAGAAATGGGAATGCAGGCAGATGACGAAGCTCTTTTTTGGATTGCAAGAGAATCCACTGGAAGCTTTAGAGATGCATATACTCTTTTTGACCAAGTAGCTGCATTTTCAGAAGGAAACATAACGTATGAAAAAATACGTGATAAGTTAGGTCTTGTTGGCGTAGAAAGGTTAAATGCTCTTTGTGAGCTTTGTGTTGCAGGAAAAACAGCTGAGGCTATTCAGTTTATAGATGAAGTATTACAGGTAGGAGTCTCAATAGAACAATTTATTTCAAATGCCTCCGATTATGTTCGAAGCCTTTTGTTTATAAAAAATGGTGTAACAAAAGAATCTTTGTTAGGTCAATCTGAGCAAAGGTTTTCATCAACCGTTATCCAGTCATGGAGCTCTGTTCAAATGGAAAGAGCATTGTCTCTTTTTTTACAATTATATAGAGATGTTC
>CAYJPS010000343.1:0-1271 GCA_964372135.1 uncultured Treponemataceae bacterium
TATGATTGAAAGTATAGATGAAAAAACTCGAAAATATCGATTAGGCCTGTTTTTTACTTTAGTAGCTGCGGCTGCCCTCGGTAATGGATTTAGTGATGCAATTTATGGTAATTTTTTTAAAGATGCCTACAATGTAACAGCTCAACAGCGTGCCTTTATAGAATTTCCCCGTGAATTACCAGGCGTTTTATGCGTGGTAATTGTTTCGCTCTTGTCGTTTTTAGGCGATGTAAAAATAGCAGTGATTGCGCAAGTGCTCGCTTTTTCAGGCCTTACTGTTCTTGGTGTAATAAGTCCCTCTTTTTCGGTAATGTGCTTTTTCTTATTTGTAAACTCGCTGGGAATGCACCTTTTCATGCCATTACAGGATTCAATAGGTATGTCGCTTGCACGTGAGGGGCAAGTGGGACGGCGAGTTGGACAATACAAAAGCTTGCAAGTTTTTTGTGCAATGATTGCTGGAATTTTTGTATTTATAGGATTTAGAACTGGCTTTTTTACTTTTATGACTTCTATAAAGCCAGTGTTTTTAATAGGTAGTTTCTTTTTTATAATTGCAATTGTAGCATCTACACTTCTTGCTGTTTCTATTTCAAAAACACATCAAAAAATAGAAAAAAAGAAATTTAGAATACTTTTTAGAAAAGAGTATACGTTGTACTATATTCTTACAACACTTCATGGCGTACAAAAACAAATAGCATTTGTTTTTGGGGCTTGGGTTTTAATTGATCTTTTAAGCAAAAAAGCAGATGTTATGTCTATGCTCGTAATATGTGCAAGTTTTATCGGTATATTCTTTATGCGAAAACTCGGTTCTTGGATTGATAAACTTGGCGTAAAAAAGATGATGTACCTTGATGCTCTTACTTTTATTTTTATTTATCTTTTATATGGTTTAGTAGTGTGGGGAATTACCGATAGGTTTTTACCCGAAACAGGTTGGACTGTGTGGGTAGTATACACTCTCTTTATTTTGGATAGACTTTCTATGAATATTGGAGTTGTAAAATCGGTGTATATAAAAAACATTGCACTAAAACCTGAAGATATTGGCCCTACTCTTTCTACAGGGATAAGTCTTGATCACATCGTAGCAATTATAGCAGCACAAATAAGTGGGTATATTTGGATGACTTTTGGGCCTGAGTGGGTTTTCTTTATTGCAGCCTTTTTATCGCTAGGAAATTTGATAGTGGCGTATAAAGTGGAAGGAAATTAGGTAATTAATAATTAATAATTAATAATGCATAATTAATATTAAGAAACTA
>CAYJPS010000344.1:0-1258 GCA_964372135.1 uncultured Treponemataceae bacterium
AACTTAAGGTTATTATTAAAGCCGACGTACAAGGTTCTGCAGAAGCAGTTAAACAATCTCTTGAAAAATTATCTACAAGAGATATTCGCCTCAACGTTATTCACTCATCAGCGGGTGCAATTAACGAAAGCGATGTAATGCTTGCAACAGCAGACTCTAATGCAATTATTATCGGTTTTAATGTTCGACCTACGCCAAAAGCTAAGCTTCTTGCAGAACATGAGAAAGTTGATATTAGAAAGTATAACGTAATCTATAAAGCAGTGGAAGAAATTACTCTTGCAATGGAAGGTATGCTTTCACCAGACATTAAGGATGAAGTTATCGGTATGCTCGAAGTTCGCGAAATATTCAAAGTACCAAAAATTGGTGTTATTGCTGGTTCTTATGTTACACAAGGAAGCATTAATAGATCAAGTAGTGTAAATATTATTCGCGATGGTATAGTAATTTATTCCGGTAAGGTTACATCTCTTAAACGATTCAAAGATGATGCAAAAGAAGTTTTAACAGGCTTTGAATGTGGTGTTGGAATCGATAAATGGCAAGATATTCAAGTAGGTGACCAATTTGAAGTTTACAAGCAAGTTGAAGTTGCAAGAAAACTTGGGGAAACACTTGAAGAAGAAGCTAAAAAAGCTAAGTCAAAGAAAAAAGATGAAGACGACACAAGTGGAGAAGAGTAGAGATGGGAGAGTTTAGGCTCGTTCGTCTCGGTGAGCAAATCCGAGACGAAATATCTAAAATGATAATGCAAGGGTATGTAAAAGATCCGAGAGTTTCAACTTTTTTGAGTATAAATAGGGTTGAGGTTACTCGCGATCTTGGCTTTGCAAAAGTATATGTCTCAAGTTTTATGAAGGATGCTTCCATCGAAAAAGGAGTTAAAGGATTGCAGAGCGCTGCTGGTTATATTCAAACTTCATTAAGCAAAAAATTAAGCTTGCGACAATTTCCAAAACTCACATTCATCGTTGATACAAGCATAAAAGATGGCATGAACATGGTACAAACATTAAATGAACTTGAAAAAGAGCATAGCGAAGAAATTGATACAGAAGAATAAACCGCAAGAATTACACAGATTAATGGGATTTCTACTCTTTGCGCCAAAATAAACAAATATAAATATATTCATTCTATGCTTAATAAATTAGACAATCTTTAGTTTGGTGTATTGTATTCAAGAATTAAAAAGTAAAAATCTGTGAAATCTGTGTAATCTGTGGATAATAAATCTCCAAGGGGTTTAGAATGT
>CAYJPS010000345.1:0-1241 GCA_964372135.1 uncultured Treponemataceae bacterium
GCCGAGCGTACTATTCCCTTCTTCGGCGTTCCCGCCTCCGTCACACCTAAATGCAACGGATAGTCAAACGCCTCATGCGCCAATCTATACGCCTCAATGCACAAGCTCACAGTTGACGCCTTTAATGATAAGCATATATCATCAAAATCACAGTCATTTAACAGCTTTACATGACGTCTTGCACTCTCTACCATAGCCTCCGCCGTCACATGACCATGTTGCTTTAACAAATCCTTCTCTACACTACCACTGTTGACTCCTACCCTTATGGGTATGCCCCTCTTACGGCACACTGCTGCCACCGCTTTTACATTCTCAAAGCCACCGATATTGCCAGGGTTTATTCGTATCTTATCCACCCCTCGCTCCGCTGCCTCTACCGCTAAGCGATAATCAAAGTGAATGTCAGCTACGATAGGTATACTCACTTTTTCCTTTATTGACGATATCGCTAGTGCCGCCGCCATGTTAGGTACGGCGAGCCGCACTATATCGCAGCCCGCCGTACTCAGAGCACTTATTTGTCTAATAGTGCTCTGTATATCTTCTGTCTTAGTATTGCACATGGACTGCACACTCACAGGCGCTCCTCCGCCCACTTTTACACTGCCCACACTTATTTCCTTCTTGACCTTTATCATCCGCTTATCAGCCTCACTACATCATTATACATCACATACGCCGCCAAGCCCAAAAGTGAAATCAGTCCTGCGGCATGTATATAGCCCTCATACTTCGGATTTAACTTCTTGCGTGATATCACGTACCACAGTCCGCTTATCGCCATGAAAAATATACGACCACCGTCCAAGGCCGGAAGTGGCAGAAGATTCATTACCGCAAGGTTTATCGCTATAAACGCACCAAAGTATAGAATGTTGCGTATAGCCATCTCCACAGTCTCCGAGCTCTCGCCCACATCGCCTATAGCGTCGACTATGCCCACAGGCCCCGATAACTGCTCTATACCTATAGCGCCTGCCACCAAGTCCGACAGAGCCAACCAAACGTCTCTAACAAAGGTAATGGACGAATACCAACTATATTTCAAGGTCGCAAAAACTCCTGTCTCTACCTCGCCGAAGTAAAAACCATACTTCAAGCCCTCGGACTCAGGGTACTCCGCAAGCTGTATATCCATGGGTGCAAGCTCCACTTTCACACCGTCACGTATTACCGATATCTCATGCGTCGTGCCGCCCCTTTGCAAAAACATCGTCACATTCGGAGTAAATTATATC
>CAYJPS010000346.1:0-1237 GCA_964372135.1 uncultured Treponemataceae bacterium
TTAATTAGTTTATTTTCAGGAGCTGGTGGTTTAGATTTAGGTTTTGAAAAAGCTGGATTTGAAATCGCAATAGCAAATGAATATGATAAAACAATATGGGCAACTTATGAAAAAAATCACACTGCACCATTAATTAAGGGTGATTTAAGAAAGGTTAAAGAAGAAGATTTTCCAGATGAAATTGATGGTATTATCGGTGGACCACCTTGCCAAAGCTGGAGTGAGGCTGGAGCTCTAAGAGGAATAGATGATGATAGAGGGCAACTTTTTTATGATTATATAAGAATTTTAAAGGATAAGCAGCCAAAATTCTTTTTAGCAGAAAATGTTTCGGGTATGCTCGCAAACAGGCACTCTGATGCTGTGCAAAATATAGTTAAAACCTTTGAGAATTGCGGATATGATGTAACAATAGATCTTGTTAATGCTGCCGATTATGGTGTTCCTCAAGATAGAAAAAGAGTTTTTTATATCGGATTCAGAAAAGACTTAAATATTAAGTTTGAATTTCCTAAACCAACAACGCCTAATAAAGAGGATAAAATTACTTTAAAACAAGCTATTGGAGATTTAAAAGATAGTGCCATTCCAGCACTCGATAAAAATAAAACTAATGGTGATCTTGAAATATTAAATCATGAGTATTTTATAGGGGCATTTTCTACAATTTTTATGAGTAGAAACAGAGTGAGAAAATGGGATGAACAAGGCTTTACAGTCCAAGCAAGCGGTAGACAATGTCAACTACATCCACAAGCACCTACAATGATTAAAATGGAAAAGAACAAACAAATCTTCGTTCCGGGCAAAGAAGATTTGTATAGAAGAATGAGTGTTCGTGAATGTGCAAGGATTCAAGGTTTTCCAGATGATTTTGAATTTATTTATACAAGTGTAGACACTGGATATAAAATGATTGGAAATGCAGTTCCAGTGGAACTTGCGAGGATAGTTGCTGAAGAAATTAAAGCTTACTTATAGACAACAACATTTGGAGGGGTAATTATGCATATTTCAAATATTAAAGTAGAGAACTTTCGGACTTTTACATCCATTAACATAGATTTTGATAAAACAATCACTTATTTAATCGGTGAAAATAATTTAGGCAAAAGTAACTTGTTAGATTTAATGTATACAATTACTAATGGATGGTCTTTTCAAGAAACTGATTACAAAAATGAAGATTGCCCTATCATTGTAAACCTTACGATAAATCTTCACGATGATGAAATTG
>CAYJPS010000347.1:0-1218 GCA_964372135.1 uncultured Treponemataceae bacterium
CCGATGGCGCCGGTAATACCGTTACCGAGAGCACGTCCACCACTATTGTCGTGGATAAAGAGGCCGAAGCCACCATTACCATTGATTCCGTGGCAGGCGATGATATTCTCAATGCCGCTGAAGCTGGCGAAAATGTCACCGTTACCGGTACTGTGGGCGGCGATGCCAAGCCTGGTGATAAAGTCACCATCACTGTGAACGGTCAGGAATATACTGGCGAAGTAGTTGCAGGCAATACATTTGAAGTTTCCGTATCAGGTAAAGAGTTAGACGCCGCTGAAGGTAAAGTTGACGCTTCCGTCACAGCCACCGATGGCGCCGGTAATACCGTTACCGAGAGCACGTCCACCACTATTGTCGTGGACAAAGAAGTGAGCGGCGACCTTACAGGTTCCATAACCAGCAACGATGATGCCATGGCGCAAGGTGTGGTAGTAGAAGGTCTTGATCTGTCAGAAGGTATTACCTTGTCTGGTGGGGAGACTTATAACGTCGGAGACTACGGTAGTTTTACACTTAACGATGATGGACAATTGGTCTTTACCCAAAATTCTGCCTATCAACATCCTGAAGGTGCAGATAGCTTTACCACACAAGTGCAAATACCTGTGGTGGACGCCGCCGGCAATGAAAGCTTTGTTACTGTAGATGTGACCATTGGCGACTCTGCGCCCGAAATTTCTACAAATTCTGACAAAGAGCTGACTGTGGATGATAACGTGGCCACAGGTAATATTACCGTAGATTTTGGTGCAGATATGGACGGCGCCACCATTACTATGCAAGGCGGCGGAACTTCCCCCTTAGGCGTGCAATATAATGCTGAAGCTGGTACATGGGAACCCTTACCTTATATGTGGAATGTAAGCACCAGTTATGATGGTGACGTGTATACCATCAAAATTGGCGACGTTACCATGACCAGTACTGACAATCAAAACTGGGAAGTTTCTTACAAACATAACGATAGTGATCGTGACGTCACCATTAATTTCACCGACAGTGACGGTGACAAAACTTCCCATACCATGAGTACCAATGACGCCCCCACTGCGGGCACTTCCAGTGCTGAACTTTCTGAAGCGGGCCTTGAAAGCGGTAGCGTGAGCACCAATGGTCAAGTGGATTTAGATTATGGCATGGATGGAGAAGGTTCCTTTGCATGGAATGCAGAGGGTCAACCTCAAGTAAAGACCAGCGATGGCCAAGAAATTACTT
>CAYJPS010000348.1:0-1206 GCA_964372135.1 uncultured Treponemataceae bacterium
CGTCCAAATAATGTACTTTTGGAGGTTCTCCTTTTATGGTTACCCCCGGTAAATAGCCACGTTTAATCAGAAAATTAATGTCTTTTTCGACCTTTGCGTTTTCTTCATGTAAGATTTTTGCTATTTCACCGATAGTCGTTCCCTCAGGCGTTCTGGTAGCGATTACCGCCGACAAGTATTTAGCAATGAGCGGTCTGGCATATTTTATATTAAATTTTTCATAGATAACTTGTATACAAACGTATGATATGACGGCAAGTGACATGGCAAGGAGTAATGCGAATCCCCAGCCCATTAAACTTGCACCTACACCGCTATCATCTTCTGTCAATAACATCACGGCAAACTTTATCACCCCATACCAAATAAGCACAATAAGAGCTATAAAGAAAGGGGCACAACCAATCATATAATTTTCGTCTATACTTTTGCCATACTCTGTTTCTATGTTCTTTTCGTTTACTATAAGGCTTTCTGCTTTACCGGAGGCAATGTTTTCTTGACCGCAATACTCGCATTGAAATTGGCTTCCTTTGACGGCAGTGTTTGTGGCACCGCAAGCTTCACATTTCAAGTTGACAAAATTAACACCTTGCTTTCCGTCAACATCCGAAGATTCAATATAAATTACTTTCTGTTTTATAAAATCAATATAAATACGATGTACAAATTTATAATGAACCGCATTTTGTATAAGATGTATAGTTTTTTCCTGAGAAAGTCCAAGTTCATTGGCAAATGTTTCAATCTTCTCCCCATTGACACTTTGGTATTTGTTCAGCAAGCCGGAAATCTTTTCCATTAGCTTTATAGAGGCGGACATACGCCAACCACAATACAATGGTAAAAGGCCAACTAATGTAAGAATCATACCATTAAAGCTTGCAGACGAGAAAAAACCTTCTTCTCCAATCAGGCTCACCGCCGCGTATCCAAAGAATAACAACCATATTGCGCCAACAAGATAACAGTAAATAATTCTGGACATAGCCTTTCCTTATATTTTCGTTTTTGGGTGTGTTTCTTACATGCACATTGTTTCAGTTTCTAAAACAAATACTTTCGTTTTCAAAGAATTCTGTAAAATTAAAGTTTTTTTGGGAAAAGGGGAGGGTTAGAAACAACACTTTATCCATCCAAAGCAAATATTGTCCACACAATCTTCTTTACAAGCACTGCAAACATTACCGCAACAACAATCTTTCT
>CAYJPS010000349.1:0-1195 GCA_964372135.1 uncultured Treponemataceae bacterium
GTTCCATGTCTTCACTTGCTATTATTTCTTCACCAATAATATGCTCTTTTGCAGCGAGTATTTCATCATCTGAAAATCCTTCTTTAAGAATTGCGTTCAGTTCGCTTCTCAATAATTCCACTACTGATACGACATTTTTTTTTGAAGCACTAGCATAGGCACACCAATATGCACAGTCTGAATACATTGAAACAAAACTATAGACACTGTAACAAGAACCACTTTTTTCACGTAAAGACTGAAAAAGTCTAGAACTCATTGTATCCCCTACTAAAGCATTGACAATTGCTAAAGCATAATAATCAATATAAGAAAGTGGTACGCTAACTGGATACAGAGAAAAAATTTGCTCTTGTTGAAAATCGGCTTCAATAAAGTGTGTTCCCCTATTCCACTCTGGAAGTAAAAAAGTGTGCGCATGGTCCTTCAACGTTTTTTTTAATGAAAGTTTTTCTAGAGTTTTCGTAAGATCACTTTCACCTATTTTTCCAGAAACACTTACCATTAAAGAGCCTGTTACAAAATATTTTGAATACCAATCAATAAGTGATTCCTGAGTAATTTTTTTAATGCCTTTTTTTGTTGAAAGTATAGAAGATGAAATAGGATTATTTGGCCATACAGTTTCGATTGATGCATCTAATGCAGTTTCTTCTGGATCATCAAGGGACGAAATAATTTCGCTCATTATAACCTTTCGCTCTCTTTCAATTTCTTCTTCGTTAAATACAGAGTTTTCAATCATATCGCAAAGTACTTCTAATGCAGACTGTACGTGTATAGCAGGAACAACACAATGTAAGCATACTTGTTCTCTTTCAGTAAAAGCATTTACATAACCACCAATTTTATCAAAACTGGATGCAATCTCAAATGCTGTTCGTGTCGTTGTGCCTTTAAAAAGCATGTGTTCAACAAAATGGCTAATGCCCTTTTCATTTTTTTGCTCATATCGTGAGCCACATTGAAACCAAAATCCAATTGCTACCGTTTTAACCGTATCGATTGATTCTGTAATGAGTGTAATATTATTTTTAAGTATTGATTCAGTTATATTGTTATGTTGGCTTGCAATTGTATTCATGTGTTTTACTAGTATAGCAGATTAAACGATAGTTTACAATAGAAAGGATATTTTCGTACACCTAAAACTATCGCAATTGATCTAACCACAGATTACACAGATTTATGGGAT
>CAYJPS010000350.1:0-1192 GCA_964372135.1 uncultured Treponemataceae bacterium
CGTCAGCTGAAGTTGCAGCAGAACCGAATTGTCCGACAAAGTTACCGTTAATATAGACAGTACGTGCATAGTCACCGTGTGTGTGCAAACGGTAATGGCTATCATCGGGCATTAAGATAGTAAGTCTGGCTGTGCGACCGGCATGCACATCAATGGGGTTACCGATTTCAATCAGATCTTCGTTTGCTACAAATTGTACGGGATCGAGTATTTGATTGGGGATGTACTCTACGTTGCCCTGTAAGCGCACAACAGTAGTGTCAAAATCAATATCTCGCAAGTCCCACACGCCGGACTCGGCATATACATCTGTGTAATTAACTTTTTGATAGCGATAAACCGCCTCTGCGTACCAAAGAAGGGCGCAAAAGGCGACAACACTGACAGTCATAATTATTATTAAAAAAATGGAAGTATTTTTGTTATTCATGAGGTCATTATAATATATCGCAATATTGTTTGCAAGAGGGCTATACAGATGGGAGCATATATACTACAAAAGTCGGAGGAGTCAGCGTAAAGCTACTTGTAAAATCCCCTGTACATCATGCTATCATTGATGCTCATATTGCGTTTTGACAGACTAAGGGGCAGTGACGAAAAATCGTCACTGCCCCCGGATTCATTTGTGCAAAGCTATTGGGAAATCACATTCTCATAGTCCGTGCTAGCCCAGCATGCTGTCACCCTCTTGCGGGTTGTCTATAATGATTCTGCCTTCGACTTCAGGTGAAATTGACCCATTCTCTTTGATATAGTCGGCTAAAACATCTCTGATATAGTCATTCGTTTCGGTTATAAGCGTTGACTTATCCGTAATTCCCGAGTCAGCATTGAGTACATTGAACATAGTGAAGCCGTCGCCGCCGCCACCCATGAAGTCATTGATTACAACGCTGTATGTCTTGTCGAGATCAATTTCGGTGCCGTCGTCCATAGTTACGGACACTATTCTCTCACCCTCAGGCTTAGCACCGTCAAATCTGTAGGAAAGTCCGGCTGCGTGCAGGAACTTACCTGCAGTTGCGGGGTATTGAGATACGCCGTTTTCAAGCGCCGCAACAATTTGCTCACCCGTCGTCTCTATCAAAACCACACGGTTATCAAAGGGAAGGGCACCGTATATATTCTCTAAGGTTATATCACCCGTGGTAAATCCGCCTCTGACACCACCGCCGTTTTGAATTGCGAT
>CAYJPS010000351.1:0-1191 GCA_964372135.1 uncultured Treponemataceae bacterium
TTTCCTCTATATCGTCTGTAAAAAACCTGTCCGACAGCACATTGTATGCCTTGTCAATTAACGGCTGATACTCTTTAATAAATTCAATAATGTCTGCCGTGCTTGTGATGTTTGTTATTTTTTTCATTATAGTCACTATCTCTCTTTCAATTTTTTAATGTTTTTTCTGGCTTATGAATTAACTCATAGTTGAAAACTTCTTCTGTTTCTTCTTCAAATAGATTTAGCTGTGTTTCCGGCTGTTTAATGTGCTCGCTTGGGTCATAGTTAGTGATTATTAGTTCCTCATACATTTCACCCTCTTTCTTGCTCATTGAATGTGGTCTTGTGGTCAAAAAAATAAAGAAGTCTTTGTATAACTCCTTAATTTCCTCTGAATTATTATAGCTAAGCATTACATAACCTTCGGAATTTAACAAAGTGTCACGAAGCCTTTTATGGTTTTCTTTTGGAAAGCCTACTGCATAAAAATCTTCTGCGTCATAGTACGGTGGGTCACAATATATGAATGCGTTTGCTCTGTCATATTGCTTGATTAGCTTTTCAAAATCTTTGTTTTCTACCGTTACGTCTGCGAAATTTTCAGCGAACAACTTAATATCTTCTTCAAAGTTAGTTATATTACACTTTTTACCGCCATAAGTTTCTGCGTTTGAATTAAAGCTATATCGGAGCAGTTGATAGTACGCACTCGCCCTTAAAATGTCGTTATCTTTATTCTTTAAATATAACTTTACAATTTCTTCTGCTTGCTCCTCATTAAATATAGTTTTGAGGACTTGTGTTTGATGCTCTCTGTTTATCGCAATGCTGTCATCTCTGGCTATGACTTTTTTGCAGTATTCAAAATTCTCTCTTGAATTTATCGGAGCATACATCAACTCGTTTAACAGTTCTGCTGTTCGCTCTTTGGCGCAAAATATTAAATTGTATAAGTCACTGTTAAAATCGTTATATATTCTAAGAGTGGACTTTCTGCAATCTAAATTGAGCGTGACTGTACCACTTCCACCAAAGACATCAATACTTCTTTCGTAAAATGAAGGTGCCAATAAGTTGATTATCCACATGAGTTTTGATTTTCCGCCTACCCATGCGATTATGCTTTTATTCACAAACTCACCTCCACCACGCTATTGTTGTAGTAGATTATTTTTGTCAAATAAAAATCACCCCACTTTGCAAAATGTG
>CAYJPS010000352.1:0-1179 GCA_964372135.1 uncultured Treponemataceae bacterium
TGGTTTAATTTTGTTGATGAAAATTTTTCTATAAAATCAGCAAAACTTGTAGATGATATTTTTAGACCTTTTATTGAAAATAAGAAAGCCATCTTATATTGCCATAGCGGTATACGTTCCGGACATTTACAATCTGTTTTAATTGAAAATCTGGGTTATACAGAAGTATATAACTATGACGAATCATGGGTTGAGTGGTCTTTTTTAGCGTCACGCCTGAGTGACAACGAGATAGAACCTGAATTAAAACGAGATATTATAGAAAACACTGAAAACTGGTCTGATTTACAGGATTACAAACACCACATTGATATAATGCCCAACCTTTTTAATACAAAATTTAAATAATCGGAGTATAACATGGCGCAAGTCAAAAATGACATTATTCGTCGTGCTGTGAGAGAACAGTACGGAAAGATAAGCGAAGCTGAAAACATGGGATGTTGTGGTACGAATGTTTCAACATGTTGTGCCAATTCTTCTTTAGATGTAAAAAACACTGCCATGCATCTTGGCTATTCAAATTCTGAGGTTAACCAAGTTCCCGAAGGTGCAAATATGGGCTTAGGTTGTGGCAACCCTAAAGCACTGGCTTCCTTGAAAGCCGGCGAAACAGTTCTTGACTTAGGGAGTGGCGGTGGTTTTGATGCTTTTTTAGCAGCTAACGAAGTAGGTTCTTCCGGATATGTAATCGGTGTTGATATGACACCGGAAATGGTAAGTAAATCGAGAAGTAATGCAGAAAAATCACAGCATAGAAATGTAGATTTTCGTCTGGGAGAAATAGAATACTTACCCGTAGCAAATGAAAGCATTGATGTTATTATTTCAAACTGTGTGATAAATTTATCCCCGGACAAACAACAAGTTTTCCATGAAGCGTTCAGAGTGCTCAAAAAAGGAGGCCGTTTAGCAATTTCTGATATTGTAGCGACAGCATCTATACCTGAAGAGTACAAAAATGATATGGAACTCTATTGCGCTTGTCTTACCGGAGCTTCATTTGTGAACGACATTGAAGATATGCTAAAAAAAACCGGATTTACCAATATTGTCATTAAGTCTAAAGATGATAGTAAGCTATATATTAAAAATTGGGCACCTGGAAGCAACCTTGAAGACTACGTAGTCTCAGCAACAATAGAAGCATGTAAAATTTAGCACATCACTTCATCCTCT
>CAYJPS010000353.1:0-1168 GCA_964372135.1 uncultured Treponemataceae bacterium
TTTAAGGAAGACGGACAAACTGAAATCCGTGAGATCCCCGAAGATTTAAAGGATGAAGCCCAGCTTTTGCGTGATATTTCCGTGGAAAACATCGCAGAGTCTGACGAAGATTTAATGAATAAATACCTTGAAGAAGGTTCTCTCTCTGCCGAAGAAATTGATTCAGCCCTTCGTAGCGCAGTGCTTGACGGTGAAATCGTACCCGTTGTGGTGGGCAGTGCCCTCAATAACAAAGGCGGTCGTAGAGTTTTACATCTGATTGACAAGCTCTTCCCTTCCCCTCTCGACCGTGCCCCATACCTTGCGGAAAATGGCGAAAGCCGTAGCGCAAGCGATGAAAACTGCTCCGTTTTTGTCTGCAAAACCTTGCATGACCAGTTCTCAGGCCAAATTAACGTCGTGCGTGTTATGAGCGGAACACTGTCTTCTGATTCTATCTTGAAAAATTCACGAAGTGAAGACAATGAACGTTTCGGCTCTCTTATTTATTTGAACGGAAAAATCCAAACACCTTGCAAAGACAGTCTTGAAGCAGGTGCCATTGTGGCGGTGGCAAAATTGAAAAATACCTCCACAGGTGATACCTTATCCGACGACAAAGCACCTTTTACTCTTGCTCCCCCAATTCTTGCGCCCCAGCTTATAACGTATGCTTTGGCACCGAAAGAAAAAGGCGAAGAGGACAAAGTTTATGCCGCCGTACAAAAACTTCTTGATGAAGACGTCACTTTAAAGCTTGAGCGTGACGAAGAAACAGGCGACACTCTTCTTTCAGGCATGGGACAATTACATATTGAGGTTTCTGTAGAGAAAGCTATGCGCCGAAACAAAGTGGAAATCGAACTCAAAACCCCGAAAATTCCGTATAGAGAAACCATTCGAGGCACTTGCCAAGTACAAGGCAGACACAAAAAGCAATCAGGCGGTCGTGGCCAATTCGGTGACTGCTGGGTTGAAATTGCGCCTTGCGAACGTGGGGAAGGCTATACCTTTGAAGATGCCATTGTGGGCGGTGCCATACCAAAGCAATACATTCCCGCCGTGGATAAAGGTATTCAAGAAAGTGCGGCTCGAGGCTTCTTAGCCGGTTATCCTGTCATCGACTTTAGAATTAAACTCTATGACGGTTCTTATCACAACGTCGACTCCTCGGAAATGGCGTTCAAAC
>CAYJPS010000354.1:0-1152 GCA_964372135.1 uncultured Treponemataceae bacterium
TTAGCGTTTCATATTGACAAGCTCTTCCAACATCTGATCCGTCACCGTGATTATCTTCGTATTTGCCTGATAACCTCTCTGCGTCGTGATCATATTCGCTATGTCCGTCGCCAAGTCAACGTTCGACATCTCAAGGTAGTTACTGCGTATCATACCCGTCGCCTGCGTCGTCTGTATTGCCGTCGCCGTACCTGCATTTGCGCCTATCGTATAGTAGTAACCCGCAGACTGATCCAAACCATTTATGTTCTCCACGGATGCCACCGCTATCTTACCTATAGTCACCTTATTATTGTCAGCGTCTATGCCCGTTACCGTGCCATCCACGCCTATCTCCACCGACTGTATATCATAACGTGTCGGAGGTGTCGTCGTGTCGTCCTCTATAGGTATCTGTATCGGGCTTATAAGATCCGTCGAAAACACGCCCGTATTATCCGCAGGTGTCTGTGTACCAGTACCGTCACCGTTAGGTGCCGCTGGATCAAGACTGAAACCATACACATAACTACCGCTGTCGTCAACCAAGCAGCCCTGATTGTCTATCCTGAATATACCGACCCTCGATAAATTCACGCCGCCAGCTGCTAAATTAGCGCTCTCAACTCCGAATGTCGTCGGGTCTGTCGGATCACCCTCAGGCCAACCGCCTACGATGAAGAAGCCCGTGCCGTCTATCATCGCATTCATGCCGTGCCCCGTATATCCCCAGCTACCCGTTGCAAAGTTCGTCGATATCGAACCCATATTTACACCGTAGCCGAGCTGCGAGCTGTTTACACCGCCCGTGCCGCCTTCTACCGGATTTCCCCCAGCGCCGTTAGTCACATTCTGATACACCGCATCCTGAAAGTTAGCCGTCCTCGTCTTAAAACCCCATGTATTTACGTTCGCTATGTTGTTACTTATTACGTCCATCTTCGATTGGTGCGCTTGTAGGCCCGATATGGCCGCAAACATTGATTTAACCATTTTATGCAGTCCTTTCTCTGACTTTACGTTTGCCGTAAGCAGTATTGCATGTCGCACAATACTCTAAACCCCCATAAATGGTCCAGCTTACATTATTACGGCTCCGTCTATATTTGTAAAGATCTTCTCCCGCATCTCGAGCGCATTCATTGTCGTAATCACCAAATTGTTCGGTACATT
>CAYJPS010000355.1:0-1148 GCA_964372135.1 uncultured Treponemataceae bacterium
CACAATTACCACCCTAACAGGTGATTTTATTGGAAATAGTACTTCTGGTGATTATGCTGATGGCGGTGCTATACATAATACTAGAAATGCAATTATCACCAGCTTAACAGGTGATTTTATTGGAAATAGTACTTCTGGTGATTATGCTGATGGCGGAGCTATCTATAATGATTATACTGCAACTATCAGCACCCTAACTGGCGATTTTATTGGAAATAGTACGACAGGTGAAAATGCTTATGGTGGGGCTATATATAATGATAGAGATGCAAATATCAGCACCCTAACAGGTGATTTTATTGGAAATAGTACTTCTGGTGATTATGCTGATGGCGGTGCTATACATAATAGTGGCACAATAAATTTACTTAATTCAAATTTTATTAATAATAGTTCCGGTGCTAATGGTGGTGCTATATATTACGGTCGTGGTGATTTAAATTTAACTGCGAACAATGTAAACTTTGAATTTAGCGGAAATACGCATAACACTATTGGCACTAAGGCTAATAATGCCCTATACCTTGGAGATAACGATCCCAGTACTCCTGCCTTAAGCCTTGATTTTACTATGAGCGGTACCGGTTCGTTTTTAATGAATGATGCTATTGCAGGAAATGAAGCTTATAATATCACAATTACAGGTGACAATCTAAGTAACACTTTCTATTTAAACAATGAAATTACGCAGGCTGATACCATCACCATAGCTAATGCAACTTTGGCTCTTGGCTCTAATATTCAAAATGGCACAACGTATAATGCCGGCATAAGTGCTAATAAAATAATAGCAAATGATAATGCTTTATTAACAATTGATAATACAAACGCTGATGGTAAAGTAAGCTTTAATTTTGATGTAGCTATTGCTGAAAATGCCGGGCTTTATGTGCAAAATGGTTCATTAGATATGAGCAATGGCACTTTAAACGTTGATGCAAATGCCAATCAATTTGAACTTGAAAGCAATGCACAACTTACTGTAAATATTTCAAATTATGGGACATTAAGTGAGTATGGTGTTTACAATGCTACCCCAAGCAAAACTGTCAATAAATTATTAACGAATAATGGTGGTATATTAACACTTGCTAATGTAGGCTTTAGCGAAATTGCAAGCGGTGACTATTCCTATTTTCTCGATAATT
>CAYJPS010000356.1:0-1116 GCA_964372135.1 uncultured Treponemataceae bacterium
AAAGTAAAAAAAATTAAAAACTCAAAAAAAGAAACAAAAAAGCGGTTAAAAAGGACACTCCTTAGAAAGGGGTTCACAAGGGTACTCCCTAAGCTTCACCCGAACGAAGTGAGAGGGAAGCAAGTTTACGCAACACAGCCCCATACAGTAAAGAAAAAACATACACCGACAAGTTCGCCCTTAAGCGACGGAAGGAGCAAACGGCGAACGCAAGGGTAAGGAAAGGGGAATTATAAAGGGGAAAACCTAGGGATTTATCCCTTGGTTTCCCCCTTTAGTTGCCTTTAAAAAAGCGGTTAAAAAGGACACTCCTTAGAAAGGGGTTCCCAAGGGCACTCCCTTAACCTTTATAAGAATCCTTCAACGTCACCGTTCTATTAAACACAACCTTATCGGCACAGCTATCTTTATCTACACAAAAATAGGCGAGGCGTTCAAACTGTACTTTTTCCCCTGCGGTCAAGGTTGTCAAGTGCGGTTCTGCATAGGCGGTACGAACTTCAAGGGAGTTCGGGTTAATAAGGTTTGTAAAGTCGTCTGTTTCTTCTCTGTCGGGATATGGCATAGCAAAAAGATGCTCATAAAGACGCACTTCCACTTCTTTGGCGTGCTTTGCGCTCACCCAGTGCAAGGTTCCTTTAATCTTACGACCGTCGGGTGATTGTCCGCCCTTGGTTTCGGGATCGTAAGTACAAATAAGCTCGATAATCTTGCCGTCCGCATCCTTAATAACTTCTTTGCAAGTAATATAATAGGCATAGCGTAAGCGCACTTCTTTCCCCGGTGCAAGGCGGAAAAACTTCTTGGGCGCGTCTTCCATAAAGTCATCACGCTCGATATAAAGCTCACGACTAAAAGGAACGGTTCTTTTACCATAGCATTCTTCTTCGGGATGTAGTGGACACTCAAAAAATTCTTCCCCATTTTCGGGATAATTTTCAATGGTGACTTTAATCGGATCGAGCACAGCCATAAGCCTTGGGGTGATGGCGTTAAGATGCTCACGCACACAAAAATCCAACAAGCTGAATTCCACAACACTGTCCGCAGATCGAGAAATCCCCACCTTTGAACAGAAATTTTTAATCGCTTCGGGGGTGTAGCCTCTTCTGCGCA
>CAYJPS010000357.1:0-1099 GCA_964372135.1 uncultured Treponemataceae bacterium
TAGTATAGATGTACAGAAGGATTTGATGATGGCATTGGCGGAGCAGATGCTATCCTTGGGCAATATACCGAACATAGCACAGATGCTCGAGGTATATGAAGAGGAAGTGGAGACGAATGTGACAACGGGCAATTTATTGTTCTATGCGCAGGAGTTTTTGAAGCTTGATGTGAGCGGCATACAATTTAGTACCTTGCCGGCAAACTACTGGGGCACGGTGTACGGCGAGGGATATTGTATACCCTATGTGGATAACTGGCTTGAGCTGGTGAATACGCAGTTAAATCCCTTCACGGAAGAGATTACGAGGACGCATATAGATATGCTTTACAGTAACGGAGAGACCTTGGAGGGTACGCAGGGTTATATAAACGGTGGGATAGAGTCCTTTAAGGGCTATGATGAAGATGAAAAGATATGGGAGGAAGGGTATTAATGTTAACTCCGAAGGAAGTAATGGAGGAGTGCGTAAAAGCACTGGTAGAGAAGAAGGCAAAGAATATAGAGGTACTACGTACGAGCGATTTAACGGTAGTTGCAGACTATTTCGTTATGTGCACGGCGAGTTCCTCGACGCACATAAAGAGCTTGACGGACGAAGTTGAGCGACATATGGAAGAGCGTGACGAGCGTCATTTGAGTAGGGAAGGCTACCGTTCCGGTGGTTGGGTGCTATTAGATTACGGCTGTGTGATACTACACATTTTTGTAGAGGAAACACGTGAATTTTACGCTTTGGAGAGACTGTGGAGCGACGCTGAAAGTATTGATGTCTCATCCCTTATAGGCCCTCAATAGAGGGCCATCAGAAATATAAAACAATATTAATGCTTGTCAAAAGAGGCGTGGCACCAAGCCCTCGTCTTTTGCCGAGCAAAGATTTTCAAAAATCACGGCGAGTTGCCTGGTCTGATTTTTGAAAAATGTTTAATTTCATCTGAGGAGGGGCGTGTACCCGACGAAGATACCTATCGAGGCTCGAAAGCCGAGAACCTCGAAATTGGCGAGAAACCTGTTTTTCGCCAGACTAAAAATTAGGGAGAGAAATAAGTTGAAGTACGAGTTTAAAGAAATAGAGAAGAAGTGGCAGGACATATGG
>CAYJPS010000358.1:0-1097 GCA_964372135.1 uncultured Treponemataceae bacterium
ACACTTCCTGTTGAAGCAAAACTATTTGCCACAAGGCTCACCTCACTTTTCGACTGCTTCTTTTAACAGTATTTTATCATTAAATTCACCACGTTTTTCAGCCTTTTCTTTTCGCATTTTTTCAAGCTCATATATGCTATATCCTCTTGCTGTGGTGATGGCTCTAAGAACTTCCAAAATATCAGCAAGTTCTTCAAGAGATTTGCTCTCTAAATACTCATCACATTCTTCTAAAAGTTTTTTATCGAGCATTTCTATGTATTTATCATCAGGTAAAATCTCGGTTGTGCAATCTTTACTCGATGATTTTATTATTTCAGGGATTTTATCTCTAACGAGTTTGTTATATGTTTTTGTGGGCATGGGTTAATCTCCTTAATATAAAACAAGCCCCACCCATACAGGCAGAGCTTTGAGTCCATAATTTAAGCACGCCAAAGAAACAATCGCTTTGGTAGCGTTGTTCACAATTATAGCATATATTTTCCCATTTTACAACAAAATTAGGCATTGTTTTAATATTATTTCCTTAATATTATCAAAGCAAAAAACGATACCACAATCAAGTAGTATCGTTTATTTATAGCCTTAATAACTTCTAAACAGGAAACACATCCGACTCCCTAATATGCTTATAAAGCGTATTATTATCCTTACACATTATATCATAAGAAACTTCCTCATTTTGCCCAAATGTGCCATAGGCATCGATTATATAAATCTCACCTATAATCTCCTCAGTCCCATTAAGCTTAAATTTAACCTTCTGACTTTTGCTATATTTAGGATTGCCAATCATTTTATATCCTCCATTCATTAAACACACACAAGCTGTGCCATGACAACTTCATTTGCCCATTTATCAGCCTGCTCAAACACAGCTAACCTTGCAAAAAAATCTTCTCCATTCGGTGGTGAATTATCTTTCAAGCACTTCTGAAATAACCTCTCATACATTTCATCACCTTGCATTTCAATATTCTCACAATGCTCTGCAAGTTTGCCTGTCAATAGCATTTCTCTGTACACATTAAATTTTTCGCTATGTAAATATTCAAGCCTTGCTTTGCCGTATTTTTCTAACTTTCCAAGTCTAT
>CAYJPS010000359.1:0-1096 GCA_964372135.1 uncultured Treponemataceae bacterium
GGAATGGCCGCACAGTTCACCGCCACAAAGGGGGCTTTACTCAATTTACTGTTCAAATGTAAGGTTCTGGCAGTTAATTCCTTGCCTGTCCCATTTTCACCTGTAATGAGAACCCATGCATTGGTTGGTGCAACCTGCTGTAACTCTGAATAAAATTTCTGCATGATGGCAGAGTTTGCCACCATTTGAAAATCACCCTCAAGACTGACAGCTTGACGCAACATACTATTTTCTTTACGCAAGCCTTTAATTTCCAAGGCATGGCGTACAAGCACCAATATTTTTTCTAAGCTGAGGGGTTTTTCCACAAAATCATGTGCGCCAAAATGTAGGGCTTGCACAGCGGTTTCGATGGTGCCATGCCCTGAAATCATAATAATCGGCAGATCGCTATTTGTTTCTTTTATTTTTTGCAGGGCTTCAAGGCCGTCCATTTTGGGCAACCAAATATCCAAAAACACCAAATCGGGGCATTGATTTTTAACAACGACAAGAGCCTCTTCGGCAGAGGAGGCTTCCGTTACTTCGTAGCCTTCATCTTCCAAGATTCCACGTAAAGAAAAGCGTATGCCCTCTTCATCATCCACAATTAATATATGCTCTGCCATCGTTTTTGGGTGGTTTAGTTTTTTATCGTTTTTATTTTTCTTTTTTGGGGCAAATGATTCCCTCCACCCCCCCTCATCTATTTTCTTTCTACTTGCTTTGCAAGCAAAAAGAAAATTTACGGGGTTTCCGAAGGGAATTATTCCCTTTGGTGGGGGGTTTGAGGGGTAAAACCCCTCAAATTAGATCCAAGTATCCTCTCCCTCAAAAAACTTTAATCTTTGAGGAATGAGAGTTAACTTTAGTTTTTTTGTTATACACTCTTTTTATTACATACCCAAATATGCTTTGCGCACATCATCATTTTTCAAGAGGCTGTCGGCACTGTCTTCCATAGTGATACGACAGTTTTCCATAACGTAGGCACGATGGGCGATTTTAAGCGCTTGGTTGGCGTTTTGTTCCACCAAGAACACAGTCGTACCGTCTTGATTAATTTTTTGGATAATATTGAAGATTTGCTTAATGATAATCGGAGCAAGCCCAAGGG
>CAYJPS010000360.1:0-1093 GCA_964372135.1 uncultured Treponemataceae bacterium
AAACTATATACTATATGCGGCTTAACCTACTCTCCACTTTTTTGTTGCAGGATCACATTTTGTTTTTCCTATGTATGAAAATCATTAAGCCAACGAAAAACAGTCGATTTACTAATGTTATAAAAATTACATATGTCCACCTTAGATTTTCCATCCATAGCGGCATTTATGACTCTTAATCTTATTTCTTCACTGTATGTTTTTATGAGTAAAGTATAAACTATTACTAAAAAAATTAAAAGGGGTGTTTAGCAATTGAAATCAAAACAGTCCTAAGTTTTATTATGAATGCTGTAATGTTTCGATTATTGGGTAAAATAAAAAAGACTATCCTACCTTTGATAATAGGATAGTCTTTTTTATCATGTTTACAGAATATTTTAGGGTGTGTTTTCAAATTAAATTATTTAGGAATAATTTGAAAACATAGCCTAGAATTTATATTCAATATTCGCAAACACGCCATGGTTTTGTTTATGTTCGGAAGCTTCCAGGTGATAATTGAGGTTAAGGCTCAAATTATCTTTTTTCACTTCAATACCAAGGCCACCCATAAAGGCGAAGCCGTCCACGTTATCCATTTTGAGAGTGGACACGGAAGGAACATCGGCAATGCTTGCCTTGGAAGTGGCTTCCAAGTCACCAAAGTTAGCCACCACGCCCAGTTCCATTTTAGGGGCGATTTCCCAACCGCTTGCGGTTTCGATTTCTTTAGAAATGGTCACGCCCACAGGGATTGAGAACACGTTTTGGCTATCGGAAGCAACCTTTGCCACTTGCCCACTTCCTGTAGCGTCGGCACTATGAATGGAATAGCCGTCGGTCGCCACATGGCTATAACGCAAGCCCATATAGGGAGTGAGATCGAAATGCTCGAGGTTAAAGCGATATTCCGCCATAACGCCAAGGCTGAACACGTCGCTGTCTACATCGGATTTTAGTTTATTCATCCCCATGGAAACAGGAAGTTTTTGTTCCAATTCGCCATCAAGTGCGGTGTAAGAAATATCTGCACTGACAGCAAAATTATCCATGAAATAGGAAGCGTACAACGCACCGCCAAGGTAATCAAAATCGTTTTCGGTTTTATTGA
>CAYJPS010000361.1:0-1054 GCA_964372135.1 uncultured Treponemataceae bacterium
CGTTGTAACAAGCCACGCCTACGTTATAAGCCAGAAGTCCGCTAACATCCTTGAGGGCAGTGATATCGTAACACAACAGCGCACCACCATAGTTCTGCCCGACGGCACTGTTGAGACTGTTGTCGCATCCGCCGCTATAGACGCCGCAGATATAGGCACAGTTATGAGCTATACCACTAACGATGACGGCGAATACGTCTTCGCTGACAGCACAGCCGCTAAGGCTCTCACAGCCGTAGCCGCAGGCAGTGCCGATCTCCGCAACGCTTCGGGTCACTACGCTAACAACGCTACTAAGTTCGTTGTGGTTGACTTCGAGGACAAAGACGGCGCGCGTGTACCCTCAGGTACCGTTACAGTTTACACCGGCGTGAACAATGTGCCCGACTACGTCGGTCTCACACAGACATTCGCTCTGGACACAAATGATCCCGCAGACACCATTGCTAACGTCGTATTTATAGGCGACGACACTAAGGCTACCGTTTCTGATGACTACGTTTACCTGACAGGCACGTACAGCGATTCAGCTACCAGCCGTATCTACGACACCATAGTCAAGGGTGAGGCTTCAACTCTGAGTGTTCCCAGAAACTCTAGCGTGCAGGTTAACGGCGGCACAGCAGGCGACCTTTCCGCTATAGTCGGCGGTATGTACAGCGAAATCAGCGTTAGCGGTAATTCTGTAACCATCACAGCGGCTACAAGCACAGTGAAGAAGGTCGAGAACGTTGGTAATCTCCTCTTCACAGCAGATGCGGTAGACGGTACGGCAACGTATTCGGGTAAGTCCGTAGCGGACGACGTGCCCGTATACCACATCGACACTACAGATAACACCTCCACTGTCGGCACAGCGGCTGACCTCGTAAATGAGGAGACAGGTGACGTCATCCACGTAGTGACTTCCGCAAGCGACAACACAGTTGTGGTTGCGATCTATATCCTCAACGCATAAACTCACGCTACCTCGTAGCTGAATAATTTAAGGGAGGGCTAAGCCCTCCCTTAAATATATTTATTTTATTCTTTTTTGTGAGTTCTTGTTGGGGCG
>CAYJPS010000362.1:0-1047 GCA_964372135.1 uncultured Treponemataceae bacterium
ATGGCGTAAAATTTTGTTAAAGAACGCAAAAGCATACAGGATTTTGAAACTAAAGCGATGCTTGCACGATCGGCGTTTTCTGCAACGTAATCAATAAAAGCTTCATCGATAATCCACATACAATCTTGACGGCTTTCCACCCATTTTTTACAAATTTCCAAGGGGACATAAAGACCCGAAGGATTAGCGGGGTTTGCTAAGATAATCACAGATTTTGTGGGAATATCTTTAATTTTTTCTTCCAGTTTTGCAAAATATGCTGACGGAACATCTTCTAACGAGCTATAATCTTTTTCAAAAGAAATACTGTTATCAAAGGAATTATGTGCGCAACCTTCTATTTTTACTTGATTGTCCAAAAGAGGGGGTAACTCCGCCAACAAAGGAAATTCTTGCATGCCGAATTTTTGGGCGGCTATGCTGTATTCACTAAAGGCCGGTTCAAAGGTGCAAAGGGTTTGATAGCCTTCTCTACAGAGAAGCTCAAGGGCTGCGTGCAACACTTCATTGCTTCCGTTACCGAAAACAATTTGTTCGGGTAGGATTTGGAAATACTTCGCGGCCGCTTGTTTTGCTTCCTCGGCATTGGGGGAAGGGTAGCGTTCGCTTTGGTTAATCACTCGAAAAATACAAGCCTTTAGAAATTCGGGCATGCCTTCGGGGCGTATATTAACGCTGAAATCCAATAAACTATCAATTTCACGCTGACTTTGTGCGCTCAATTGCCTTAAGTCTCCGCCGTGGCGTTCTTTGCTGTTTTCCATCTTTAATCCTAAAAAACTTTGCTTGTGGTTTTGTTTTGTTTATTTGCTGTTTCTTGGGAGGGAAAAATTTTTTTCTAAACAAAAAAGCATTTTTCCATCCAACAGATGTTGGGCAACCCCTCCGCTTTTTCAAAAAAACTTTAATTTCTAAGTGATTTCTGTGTCGAAAGGCTTGTATTATAAATTGACCTGAGGGTAATTGTAATAATTATTTAAAAATTCTGTCAGTTTGTATGCTCTTGGTTTAAAAAAACGGTGTGCATAAAGTCTGCTACCAAATTAT
>CAYJPS010000363.1:0-1024 GCA_964372135.1 uncultured Treponemataceae bacterium
CTTTTGAAAAAACTATTCGCTTAAAAAACAAAGGAGACTTAGAGTTTTTTTTCTTGGGAACGGGTAGTGCATTTTCAAAAAAATACTTTCAAACAAACCTACTCATTATAAAAGGTAACGACCATCTATTGGTTGACTGTGGGACCTTGTGCCCTCTAGCATTTTCTGAGTATAATTCAAAGCTTGGTTATATTGACAATTTATTGGTAACACATTCTCACGCAGATCATATTGGTGGAATAGAAGAAATTGCGCTTATTGCTAGGTATTTTTCAAAGAAAAAAGTGAATGTAATTATTACCGATGAGTACAAAGATGTGTTATGGGAGCAATCTTTAAAAGGTGGTATGTCTTATGGAGAGTCTGAAGATGGAAAGTATCACGACTGTGAAACGTTTGAAACCTACTTTACTCAAATAAAGCCCACAAAATTAGCCGAACGACCCAGACCAATTCATGAGGTGCAATTAGGGTGTATTAATATAAAATCTTTTAGGACAAGGCATATCCCTAGTAACAAAGGTGGTTGGAAAAAAGCCTTTTATTCTGTTGGCATATTAATAGACGAAAAAGTCCTTTTTTCTGGTGATACACAGTTTGATCGAGAATTAATAGATACAATGTTAGAGAAGTACCCTTCTATTGAAACAATATTTCATGATTGCCAGTTTTTTTCTGGCGGAGTACACTCTTATTATGAAGATTTAAAAACACTCCCTCCTGAAATAAAAAAGAAAGTGTTTTTATGCCACTATGGTGACAGTGCGGAGAAATTTAAACCTGTAAAAGATGGTTTCGCTGGTTTTGCTAAAGCAGGACAGTACTACAATTTCGGTTAGTCCCACTCCTCTTCTTCGTCATCGTCAAATTCATTGTTATACTTATCAACACCTTCAAAGTATGCGTCTTTAAAAATTTCGATGATATCTGTGTCCGCATCTTTTGGGTACCTAAAGTTTTCTACAGTGCTTTCAGAATCTATGCCTTCTTCTGCTTCTTTATAACCTAGTTTTAGCCCGTACCG
>CAYJPS010000364.1:0-1015 GCA_964372135.1 uncultured Treponemataceae bacterium
GATAAGGAAATCCATCTCCCTTATCTTTACGACAGAATTTCCTTTGTAAAATTTATAAAATCCTCGCTTGAAGTGAGCGTTCCTGATGAAACAACAATTTGTCGTTTTCGTAATGGACTGGTAACTCTCAAAATATTTGATGATTTACTTAATCTCGTCAATATTCAGTTTGAAAACAAAGAACTTTTTGTTCGTGAAGAGGCGATTATTTATGCTTCGGTTGTCGGCTCTTCACAACGTCACTCAACAATTATATTCGATGATTGAGAGAAAGAGTCCACCGTTCCTTTTACAGGTATTTGATGAGCGTTTATTCCATGATGAACAAGTTCAATATCCTCATGCTTTGAAATAACATGATTGCCGAGAATTTAAAAGTCAGAAGTACTTAATAAAGCAATATCGTCAATTAATTTTATAATAATTCCTTTTTCAATAGTACTCAAGAAAATATCTTCTCAAAATAAATTTATAATAGCTTCACTGTATTTTTACAGTTCATAATTAATAAAGTCTAAACGCATAGTGGTTTAAAATATCTTACAACGAACAATACAAATAAAATATTCCTAAAAACATTACTTATATATTTTATACTACAACCAACTTACAATTTCTAATTGTTTTTTGCAAGCTTCATATGCATTATCCGCTTATATTGACAATATTTTACATCAAAGAAACGATTTACATTTTTATTGATACTCAATAAATAAAATTAAAGAGTCAATTTTTTATAAAAAATATCTATTTACAAATTTTTAATTAAATAAATCATAATTTTTTTCAATTATAACAAAACATCTGGATTGTAGTTACTTCTTACCATCCCTATGTTAATATAATAGGACATAATAAAATACTGTTCAAATTCTACAGTGTACTCCTTTCTGGATAGAAGTAACTGTGATTAGTGACACTTATCATGTGAGCTAGTACGATTATGTTTTTTACTCGCCACCTTTTTTATGGGGTTCTTCAAAAAAAGAATCCTATAGAAAAGGTGGCGAAATCG
>CAYJPS010000365.1:0-1015 GCA_964372135.1 uncultured Treponemataceae bacterium
TGAATAGACCTATTAGTTTTGAACAAATGTGTACGATTTGCTTGAAATTAATAGGTCTTTAATTATACTAAAATGCCGACAAACACTACGTTTTTAATAAATGTAGTGTTTAAATTTATTTCTGTACATTTATTTTGATTTTACCTCAAAATCAAAATTTTTTCAAAAAAAACTCACTTTTGAACTGTGTGTTTTGCACACTCAAAAGCAGTAGGAGTCTTGTAGTTTATTGCAATGTGAGGTCGTAAATGATTATACAATACTATATAGTCATCTATTCGCCTTTTTAAATGAGCGAAGGAGCTATAATTATTTCGATAAATTTCTTCTTTTTTTAAATTTGCAAAGAACGACTCCATAACGGCATTGTGCTTAGGGTTGTACTTTGGAGAATATGATTGTGTTATACCTAAGGTCTTTAACAATATTCTAAATGTATTTGATGTAAATTGCACACCTCTATCACTATGAAAAGTTAGATTTGTTGGCTCGTTTCTTGATATGAACGCTTGCTTTAATGTAGCGGTTACTAAGTTTGTTGTATGTTTTTCTGAAAGTTTATATCCTATGACTTTTCGAGAGTATAAATCTAGAACTACACATATATAATAAAATTTGTCTTTGTAAGGAATGTACGATGTGTCTGAAACCCATATTTCATTAGGGTTACTATCATGAAAATTGCACTGAAGCAAATCTACTTTTGGTGATAATTTCTGAAAATCTTTTTTTGCATAAGTGCGTATACTAGAAAGCCCCAGTTCTTTCATTATCTTGCTCACATATTTAGGGCTAGTATTTATACCACGCGATTTTAATATCATTGTAATTTTTTTAGAACCAAAAATCTCATTTGTTTCATGAAAAACTTGGATTATATGGTTAGTTATTTCTTCTTTATGTTTAGCATAAGTAGTGTTCTGTTTTTTGTTTCGCAAAATATGATTGTAATAAGTACCACGACTAACATCAAGTGCTTCACACAAAACATATACACTATATTTGCCATGTAGTT
>CAYJPS010000366.1:0-1010 GCA_964372135.1 uncultured Treponemataceae bacterium
TGTAATGCTTTTGATGCACCGTCTGAAAACAGTCCATCTTTACAAGCTTGTTGTATAGCTAAAGAAGCTACAGCTCCTAAGTATGCTCCTGAACACATTTTTTCCATTATGTATTTTCCAGGCGTATTAGTTGTTTTATCAAAAGCAATATCGAACTCACTTCGTGCTAGTTTACCATAGAGGCCAGACTCTGCCACAACAATCTGGCTGTCTGGTGCCTTTCTTCCTGCGTTCTCTATTTTCTTAATTGGATTTTTTTCAATATATGCTGTATTCATACCTGTCCCTAAAATAAGGCCGATGTATGAAGAATATTGTAAACCACCTGTAGCAGTCGATGCTCCGGCTAAGAGTGCTGCAGTAGTATCATTTAAGAGCGTAATTTTTTCTGGTCTTACCCACCCTCGCTCTACAAGTGCATCTGAAAGACTAGCACCTACAAGATTTCCGATTACTTCAGGAGCTTTAATTTCTTTAGAAAAGCTAATTACTTCCCCATCACCATCAGGAGTTATTTTCATTGCATACGAAAAGCAAAAACCAATTTTTGTTGACTTTCCTTTTACGTGATCTAGATTAGCTGCAATAGTGTCAAAAAATTCTTTTTTAGAAAATTCTCTTTCTATACCAGGCATGGAAGATTTTTGAAAATCGCTTACTGTTGGACTTCCATTTTCATCAAAGGTTACAAGACATACACGAAAGTTTGTTCCGCCGGCATCTATTACGATAATCGCTTCATTTTTGGGCGACTCTTTTGGTGGATTTGCCCACGTTGGAATCATTTCTTGTGTAGCCTGCAAAAAGCTATCTCCAGGTTCTGCATCTAAGCCAAGCTGCATATCAAACAATATGCCTTCGGCTGTTGCAAGTACATCGGGAGCATTTACATACATCCCATGCCGTCCTAAAAATGCTGAAACTTTTTCGTGAATTGTCATAATTGAATCCTTGTATAATTAATATTACTATTTCAACGCTTGAGAATAGAAAACATCTGCCATCATACT
>CAYJPS010000367.1:0-1007 GCA_964372135.1 uncultured Treponemataceae bacterium
GCGATAATCCTTTAAGTAAAGGACTTGATGGCACTCCTGAAAATAGCGACCTCGGACTACCATGGGAAGATCCTTTCAAAAGCAATTATAAAAAATAAAGTTGAATGATATTTTTTATATTGAGGGGGAAACCCTACTTTTGATGTAAGCCATATGAACTTATGGTTTTTACCATTTACAAAAAAATAAACCCAGTCCTCCGACGGCCAAAGATTTTCTGATAATTTTTGTTGGGGGACTTTTTAATTCTATGTGTAAATCATAGATAAAACCTTCAAGTGCACCGTTTTTAAGGTATTCTTGAAAGACAATTCTTTTGTTTTTATACTTATTTTTCAAACTATTTGAACTTGAACTAACCTTCAATAATAGCTTTAAGTATTCTATAAAAATCAGTGTAAAATAAAGTGGATATCCCATATTTCTTTCTACAAGTTCATAGTCGACAAATATTGCTTTAGGTGCTAAATTTTGCATTTGAAGAACGATTCTTTTTTGACCTTCTTTGTCTTTGTGCGAGAGTTTAAATAGACAAAGCACCACATCATAGGACATAGTATCTTCATTTTTAGATAAAGAATTTTCTTCGATACACTTGATAGTCAAGGAATGTTGCTTATACAGTTTTTCTAAGCCAACCATTTGTGATTGATCACAAGAAATAAGGGCCAGACGCTTTATCTCGGTCTGCCCTTCTAAAATATCGATCACTATGCGGTGAAAGTAGGTATTGAAATATTTAGTAAAGAAATTCATTATGCAAGCAAGTGTTGATATTAAATCATTTTATTTATTGTAACGACGTGTAATAAATGTATTATTAATACATAAAATAATTAATATTAAAGTTTTTTTTCGAAAAGGGGTGGGCTTGGGAGGGGAAAAACGCTTTTTTGTTCACAAAAAAAGTTTTTCCCCTCCCAATAAAAAATTCCCTCAACTACCCTACTACCCTTCGATTTCTCTGTAGGTGGCAGTTTGAGCAGATTTTTCGCTGATACTAATGC